>CAIVCU010000130.1 GCA_903904495.1 uncultured Chlorobiaceae bacterium | reverse complement strand
CTCCGATAACAATAGTGATATAGGTAATCGAAAGGACAACAATAACAGTAGAAATAATGTGGCTTATTTCCGGGTCCATACCGAACGACTGAATCTTTATCGCCAATGGGCTTGCGAGCACACCTTCTCCGACAATACCGTTAAGGATCCCGATAGAAGTAATACCGATCTGGATTGTAGAAAGAAAACTGGAAGGCTCCTGACCAAGTTTCATTGCGATAGCCGCAGCTTTTTCACCATCCTCGGCAAGTTTGGAAAGACGGGAACGCTTGGCCGTAACCAGCGCAATTTCCGACATGGCAAAAAGGCCGTTAATAACAATCAGCAATAAAAGTAAAAGTACTTCCATACATTTTGGGTTGAACCTTTCGGGACAGAAGATCTCTGTATACTTACCCGCCCTGAACAATCACAAGGCAGGATCCCTTAAAGTTCTGTTCTTACGCCATTAATCATTTTAACTATGTAACCAACTACACTTTTATTCTGCTAATTCCAAACAGACAGCAATCTGTTCACTTCTTAGACGCAAAAAATGTTTTAACTTTCGCAACAAACTGATTTTCCGTCACCCGATCACAAGCTTCAACAGCCACTTCTTTTCTTTGAAGAGCAGCGACCTTCTCGATCTCCTTGGCCAGCTCAATTTTTGCCTCGCCGGGGCCGAAAAGCGCAACGTTATCTGAATCTCCCAGCAGCTCAATCACCTTGTGATAAAAAGCATGATACTGGTGTCTTCGACGCTCTTCATCAACATGCTCATTAGAGACGCTCTGAGCGACATTCGTTCCTCCCGATTTCCATCCACCAGAAGGTTTATGGTGGCTTTCAGCATCCGATGCAACGCGCTGAACCACAGTCTGCTCACCTTCAATTGAAACCAGAATTGCTTCTTTGTGATCAATCCAAAGTCCTGTGTTTTTTTTCATGGCAGTAAACCTCCTTATGTTATAAATCACATACCTAGAGTAACAGACTTTCAATCAAAAGAATTCGCGTTTCATGGAAAAATAAGCAATACTTGGCTTTTCTGGTATTTTCACGAACCCTCACGCCGTTGTGATCAGCTACATTCTTGTACTGCACAATGAAATAATGATGAATATGCTGCGGGGAATGACGGAAGGCCGTATGAAATAAGCCAGGAAGAGGTCATTGTTTTTGTTGCAGACAGCCGGGAACTCAAAAGAACCGACCCATTTATTATGAAGGGGAAAAAAGGGCCGGTTCTCTATTTTAGAAGGAGTCCTGAATAATCTTTTCCTTTTCAGCAAAAAGCTTTGAACTGAGAAACTCTCTGTTCATGCGGGCAATATTGGATACTGAAATCC
The DNA here is from genome assembly GCA_903904495.1 of uncultured Chlorobiaceae bacterium. Taxonomy (GTDB): domain Bacteria; phylum Bacteroidota; class Chlorobiia; order Chlorobiales; family Chlorobiaceae; genus Chlorobium. The sequence goes on along the minus strand of CAIVCU010000130.1, from coordinate 7,341 downwards.
CTTTGGGACATTCCGCCTCGCAGGCATAGGTATTACTGCAATTGCCAAAGCCAAGTTCATCCATACAGGCAACCATCTTCTCTACCCGCTTGGCCGCCTCTACCTGTCCCTGGGGAAGAAGAGCAAGATGCGATACTTTTGCACCGATGAAGAGCATGGCTGCCGCATTGGAACATGCTGCCACGCAGGCGCCGCACCCTATGCATGTCGCAGCATCAAACGCTTCATCCGACTTCTCTTTCGGCACGGGAATGGTGTTGGCATCCGGCACACCGCCGGTATTAACCGAAACATAGCCTCCGGCCTGAATGATCTTGTCGAACGCACTGCGGTCAACTATCAGATCACTGATGACGGGAAAAGCTTTTGCTCTCCAGGGTTCGATATGGATGGTGTCGCCATCCTTGAACGAACGCATATGCAGCTGGCAGGTAGTCACCCCTTTCTCAGGCCCGTGAGGACGTCCATTGATATAAAGACTGCAGGTACCGCAGATACCCTCCCGGCAATCATGGTCAAAGGAAACAGGATCACCACCACTCATAATGAGCTTCTGGTTCAGAGTATCAAGCATTTCGAAAAAAGAGCTGTCAGGAGAGATTGCTGTTACATCGTAGGAAACTATCTGTCCTTTGGTTCCTGCATTTTTCTGTCGCCAGATCTTCAGCGTAAAATTCATAATAACCTGTTATTTATAGCTCCGCTGGGAGAGCTTGATCTCGTTGAATTGAAGTTCCTCACGGTGCAGCTCGGCAGCAGCATCACGCCCCTTGTATTCCCATGCACCGACAAATGCGAATTCATCATCGTTGCGAAGCGCTTCGCCTTCGCTGGTCTGGAACTCTTCCCTGAAATGTCCTCCGCATGACTCCCTCCGTTGCAGGGCATCACGCACCATGAGTTCGCCAAGATCGATAAAATCCGCAACCCTGCAGGCTTTCTCAAGTTCAGGATTGTATTCGTCCAGGCCTCCCGGAATTTTAACCCCCTGGGCAAACTCTTTGCGCAGCTCTGCAATCAGATAGAGTGCTTCATTCAGTCCGGCCTCGTTTCGCGCCATTCCGCAATACTCCCACATGATCCTGCCAAGACGACGGTGGAAATGGTCGACGGACTCCTTTGCCCCGCTGTTTTTTATAGCCTTCAGGCGGTCTGTAACTGCCTGTGCGGCAATAGTGAATTCAGAAGATGCGGTATCAAATCGGGGGGTGTGAATTTCAGCTGCCAGATAGTTGCCAATAGTGTAGGGAAGCACAAAATAACCATCGGCAAGGCCCTGCATAAGTGCGGAAGCACCAAGACGATTTGCCCCATGATCGGAAAAATTGCACTCACCGATAGCATAGAGACCGGGAATAGTGGTCATCAGTTCATAATCAACCCAGAGACCACCCATGGTATAATGAACTGCCGGATAGATCATCATCGGCGTTTCATAGGGGCTCTCTGCCACAATCTGCTGGTACATCTGAAAAAGATTGCCGTAAAGGGAATCAATGGTGTCATGCCCCTTGCGCTTTATGGCATCGGCAAAATCAAGATAAACCGCAACACCGGTCGAGCCGACACCGAACCCTGCATCACAACGCTCCTTGGCAGCCCTTGAAGCCACATCCCTTGGCACAAGATTGCCGAAAGCGGGATAGCGACGCTCGAGATAATAATCACGGTCAGCCTCCGCAATATCGGAGGGCTTGACCTCTTTGCTCCTGAGCCTTTCAACATCCTTTAATTTTGCCGGAACCCATATCCTGCCGTCATTACGCAGACTTTCGCTCATCAGGGTAAGCTTCGACTGAGCATCGCCATGTACCGGAATACAGGTGGGATGAATCTGGGTATAAGCGGGGTTTGCAAACATCGCCCCTTTTCTATAGGCGCTCCATGCCGGAGTCACGTTGGAGCCCATTGCGTTTGTGGAAAGGAAAAAAACATTACCATAACCGCCATTAGCCATAACCACCGCATGTGCGGCATGGCGTTCTATTTCACCGGTTACCAGATTACGGACAATGATCCCCCGTGCTTTTCCGTCAACCAGCACCATATCAAGGACATCGCGCCGATTGAACAGCGTAACATTGCCTGCAGCAATCTGACGGCTTAATGCGCCATAGGCGCCAAGCAGCAGCTGCTGTCCGGTCTGACCTCTTGCATAAAAGGTTCTTGATACCTGTGCTCCACCGAACGAACGGTTGGTCAAAAGACCGCTGTATTCACGGGCGAAAGGCACACCCTGTGCCACGCAAAGATCAATAATCTGATTACTGACCTCGGCAAGCCGGTAGACGTTGGCTTCACGCGCACGGTAATCGCCGCCTTTGATGGTGTCGTAAAAGAGCCTGTAAGCGCTGTCACCGTCGTTCTGATAGTTTTTCGCAGCATTGATTCCCCCCTGCGCTGCAATGCTGTGAGCACGGCGGGGAGTATCCTGGTAGCAGAACACCTTGACATTGTACCCGAGTTGTCCGAGCGATGCAGCGGCCGAAGCCCCGGCAAGACCTGTACCGACAACGATGATATCAAGTTTGCGTTTATTGTTAGGGTTTACCAGCTTGCAGCCCGATTTGTAGGCAGTCCATTTTTCAGCCACCGGGCCTTCAGGGATTCTGGCGTTGAGGCGTGTCATTGAGGAGTGTTATGAGTGTTGTTTTCGGTGAATAACACAGTCGTCAGGTTTTTTTAAATTATTTAAATAAGAGGAGATAAATAGGAATAACACTGAAGCCGACAGTAATAAGTACCGAATAGGCTGAACCGATAAACTTTACTGCTTCCATATATTTGCTGTGATTCCAGCCGAGCGTCTGAAATCCTGACTGAATGGCATGATTCAGATGAATACCAAGAAATACAAAGCTGATAATATAGAGCAGTGAATACCAGGGAGTTGAAAACAGAAGCAGGGTGCGATGATAGAAGTCATGGCTTTCAATACCCGGCGGGGGAGCGATAATACCGACCTTAATAAAGTAGAAATCGATAAAATGCAGAACAAGGAAGATGAAGACAATGATGCCGGTATGGAACATGTACTTCGAAAAGAACGATGTTTCCGAGCTGTTTCTGAAAGCATATGCGGTTGGTCGCGCCGCGCGGTTCTGGCCTGAAACCAGTAAACCGAAAAGTATATGGAGCAGAAATCCTGCAAAAAGAACAATTTCAAAAACTTTGATAAGCGGGTTTGTACCCATGAAGGTGGCTGCCTCGGTGAACATACGACCTCCATCATCTTTCAGCAGCATCAGATTGATGCCGAGATGCACACATAAAAATGTAACCAAAAAAAGCCCTGCAAGTGCCATAAGCACTTTTTTGGTAATCGAGGAATACAAGAGCATGGTGTTCATACACTGTGGTTAAGATGGGAAAGAACAGCGGATTATATCCAGAGGCCCTCAATGTAATGTCCTCTTTTTTAACTTCCAATAAAAAAATCACGCAATACCTTCTTCATTCATAAAAGCAACGGCTCTGAGAGGCGCGGCTTCTGCCTGTGCGATTTTAAGTGGAAAGCCAAAAAAAACGAAGGGGGAGTGCAGCAGAGGCGAAAGATCAGCCAGATTTTCTATGAGGAGGATCCCGTTTTCAAGGAGTATCCTATGAACAGGAAAGTCACCGGAATCGGAAGCATCAACTGAAATCATATCCACGCCAATACCTTTCAGATGAAACCCGGTCAACCAGAGTGCCGCATCAGAAGAGAGTACCGGATAACCGGTATAATAATCGGGAGTGCCCCAGTATTGACTCCATCCTGAGCATAGCAGCAGAACCTCGCACTCTTTGATGTGAGCCTCGAACCCTTGAAGAGCTTCAAGGGCGATAGTCCCTTCAGTAGAATTACGGAGATCAACAGCTAGCCCTTTTCCTGTAAACCGGTCAAGACTTACAGCATCAAGCGATATCCCTGCTGAAAGGATGTGTGACGGCAGATCAACATGAGTGCCGGTGTGAGATGAAATAGTCAGCTGCTGTTCTGCAAATCCATGCTGATCTATGGAAGAGAGTGAACGAAATACCGGTTGCGGAGTACCGGGATAACAGGGCATTCCGGGCTCAATGGTCCGGCTTAAATCTATAACCCGCATCATCAGACAGCCAGAGATTTTCTGGCTATCCGTCCGGAAACATAGTCAATAATCACGTTAACCGCCTTTTCTCTTTCGCAATCACAAAAGGTCTGATGTTCCGAACGCTCCAGCCACATGATGGACTTTTCTGAAGGATCAGTAGCAATACTGTTGCAGAGTATGGTTGCACTTTCTGGAAGTACCGTTCTTTCCTTGCGGTTATGCAGAATAAAAACCGGAACATGAACATTCCCGAGCAGCAGCAGACTTTTTTTGATCAACTCAAAAAATGAAACAACCGCGTCTGTCGGGACCCAGGCATAGTGCGGAGCGCAACCTTCATTCCTTTTACCGGCAGACTCTGGTTTCAGATTCCATCTCTTTATGACCCTGCTGACAAGGTAAGCTGCAAAATGCAGAGGACGTCCGGGCGCTAACAGTGAGGCAAGCTTGATTGCCGGTGCAACAAGCACCAGCGAATCAACCTGACCCTCATACCTGACAGCAAGATTCAGTGCTATGAGAGCACCCATACTGTGGCCGATAACGATAACGCGCTCAGCCTCACAACATAGCTCCTGAAACGACTGGCCGGCATCCGACATCCAGGCCTCCCAAGTAACCCCCCGGAGTGCCTCCGGTGATGAAGCCCCATGTCCGGCAAGCTGAGGCATGCGAACTGGAATACCAAGCTCCTTGAGCGGCATATATAACGCTTTGACACTGTCGAGTGTCGCCGTAAAGCCATGAATGACAAGAACGCCGAAAGGTCTTAACGTCTTGGGGTTTTCAACCATAACATTTCAATAAATCTTCTGCGCCGCATAAAACGTCGTGCCACTGTGCACCGACTAACGAAACATACAGGTTATCAGGGAATTTCTCGTAAAATAGCTATGTTTAAAGCAAATTAAACACCATGAAAAAGATGATGCGGAAATTTATTCTGGCTGGGTGTATACTTCTCCCCCTGGCACTCAGTTCGTGCTCCTCAACACGCGCCCCTTTTTCAAGGCGTGACGTTATAGGTATTTCACCGGAGGAGGCTTACCGGTTGGGCAAGATCAAAAACACCCCATACATTATCAACGGCAGGGTCTATGTGCCTATGTGCTACGAAGAGGCTATAGCTTATGAGGAAACAGGTACCGCATCCTGGTACGGCAAGGAAACTCTCGACCAGCATAACGGACAGCCAACCGCATATGGGGAAACATTCGATCCATCAAAACCCAGCGCTGCACACAAATATCTTCCCCTGCCCTCTCTTGTAAAGGTAACAAATCTTAATACCAAGGCATCGATTATTGTCAGGGTCAACGATCGCGGACCCTTTGTTGATGACCGCGTTATCGATCTCAGCGCTGAAGCGGCTAAACAACTGGGCTTCTTCGAAAAAGGCACTGCAAAAGTCAAGATTGAGGTTATCTCCCGCTGATTTCCGACATGTTCATTGACGGTTAATGGGAGTGAAGCCGGACGAATCCGGCCTGCGCACTCTGATGAGGAATGAAAAGATGGAAGCTGAACAATTATTGTGAGCTGTTATTTTTTCATGACAGCAGCATCTTCCATAAACTTTTTAAGCCCGAGATCGGTCAACGGATGGTTGACAAGCTGGCGGATAATACTGTATGGAATAGTGGCAATATCAGCTCCAAGCATGGCGGAATCAACAACGTGCTGCGGATGGCGCACACTGGCGACAATCACTTCTGTCATATAGCCATAGTTGTCGTAGATAGTGACTATCTGCTCGACCAGAGCCATACCGTCAGTACTGATATCGTCCAGCCTTCCTATAAAGGGGCTCACATAGCTCGCTCCTGCTTTGGCTGCAAGCAGCGCCTGGTTAGGAGAAAAAACCAGCGTGGCATTAGTGCGGATTCCCTGCTCTGAAAAATGCCTGATAGCTTTCAGCCCATTGATGGTCAGTGGACATTTAATGACCACGTTTTCATGAATTGCCGCCAGGTCCTCACCTTCAACAATCATCTCCTCTGTCTCAAGACAGGTAACTTCCGCACTTACGGGACCATCGACAATTTCACATATTCTGGCAATATGATCCTTGAAATCCTGGTAGGTAAATTTTGAGGGATCTCCGACAATTTTCGCAATCAACGAAGGATTGGTTGTCACACCATCAAGAACTCCAAGATCCCTAGCACTCTGAATCTCGTCAAGATTAGCCGAATCAATAAAAAATTTCATTGTAATCTCCTCATACGTTGACCTGTTGACTATCAAGCATGGCATTGAAGTTTTTAGCCTTCCTGCCTTCCCAGTTGTGTTTGTGGTATGCATAACCGGCTATAAGCGGAAGCGCAATGGTTGCCTCGGCAAAAACCATCTGCTCATAAACTGTATCGACTTTGCCCCACGAGCTGGCCTCCTTGAGGGTAGAGCCGGAAAGTGCCCCGTCCCGCTCATCGGCAACAGTGATCTGTACCGCATAGGTGTGCATGGAAACATCTTCATACCCAAGCACCTCTGCAGCAACAACAATATCCTGTGTAAAGTTCTTGGGAACACCTCCGCCGATCATAAAAATACCGGTCTTGTCATTCTCGATTTTGATTCTCGTCAGTTCACGAAAATCTTTCACTGAGTCGATCGAGACATGCTTATCAGGGTTGTTCCATTGATGATGCACCAGCCCGAACCCGGCAGAGCAATCGGAAAACGCAGGACAGAAAATCGGTACACCTTTTTCATAGGCTTTATAGACAATGGAGTTTTTATCATGGTTGTTAGCCTCGATATATTTTCCCATTTCCACAATAAACTCACGGGAGGAGTAAACACCGGGCTGCATCGAGTTGGCAATGACAGCCGTTGTATCGTCACAGACCCGAAGATCATCCTCATCGATATAGGTATCATAAATACGATCGATGTGAAGCTCCCTGAGCGTAGCATCATCGATAAACGATGTCCCCTGATAGTGACGGAACCCAAGTGCTTCAAAAAAGTCCTGATCAACAATATTAGCCCCGGTAGAAACAATGGCATCAACCATATGGTTATCGATCATGTCAATGATGACCTGCTTCAATCCGGCGCTGATGAGCGAGCCGGCGAGAGTAAGAATGACAGCACACTCCTTGTCCTGCTGCATGAGATCAACTATGGAGGCGGCTCTGGAAAGATTTCTTGCCTGAAAAGCTGTATCACCCATCTGCTCAACGAGAGAAACAATATTCAGCTTTTTAATATCGATATGGCGAACCGGCGCGCTTAATAACTCTTTTTTTCTCGTATCTGG
>CAIVCU010000129.1 GCA_903904495.1 uncultured Chlorobiaceae bacterium | reverse complement strand
GTCGTACGCTCAAAAAACTCCGAAGAATTTGATAGAAATCTTGCACGTTTCGAAACCCACCTGAACAGCAAATACACCTTCGACACCCTCATCAGGGGTGACTGTAACTCTCTTGCGTTTGCGGCATCAAAATCAGTGGCACAAAGTCCGGGCCAGAATGCCTTTAATCCATTGGTGATTTACGGTGGTGTAGGGCTTGGCAAAACGCATATGATGCAGGCTATCGGCAACAGTGTCCGTGAAAACAGGCTATCGGAACGCGTACTCTATGTCTCGAGTGAAAAATTTGCCATCGATTTTGTCAATGCGATTCAGAACGGTAAAATCCAGGAATTTTCCTCCTTCTACCGCTCTATTGACGTCCTCATTATTGACGACATACAGTTTTTTTCAGGCAAGGAAAAAACGCAGGAAGAAATTTTTCATATTTTCAACACTCTGCATCAGTCAAACAAACAAATTATCCTCTCGGCAGACAGGCCCATAAAAGATATCAAGGGAATTGAAGATCGACTGATTTCACGGTTCAACTGGGGCCTCTCAGCGGATATCCAGTCTCCTGACTACGAAACACGTAAAGCAATTATTCTCAGTAAGTTACATCAGAGTGGAGTAAATCTTGATGAAGCTGTTATCGAATTTATAGCAACAAATGTAACTGAGAATGTCCGTGAACTGGAAGGATGCATTGTCAAACTTCTTGCCGCACAATCGCTCGACAACAGAGAAATCGATCTCCAGTTTACCAAAACAACCCTTAAAGATATTATCCGCCATACCACGAAACGCCTGACTCTCGACACCATTGAAAAAGCTGTCTGTTCTTACTTTTCAATCACGCCCAACGATCTGAAAGGAAAATCAAAGAAAAAGGAAATTGCAGTCGGGCGACAGATCGCCATGTATCTGGCAAAACATCTGACAGAATCCTCATTGAAAACTATCGGTCTTCATTTTGGCGGAAGAGATCACTCGACGGTTATCCATGCAGTGAACACCATTGCCAAAAGAGTGGAGTCAGACAATGAAGAGAGGAAAAAAATTGAAGAAATCAAGAAAAGGATTGAGATAAGTTCCATGTAATGACGGATGTGTACAGGGTGTTGGCGGAGTGTTTGTTTCTTCTTGATAACCAATACGTTATCAACATCACTCAATTGAAAATATATTCATCAACAAACCATACACAATCCCCAACCATACAAACCTACATGTTGCCAACAGTTTCAACAGGAAGAAAAAATTTTATAACCTGTTTAGTTAAAGTAAAATAGAAATTTATAAACACTGGTTATCCAGATATCAACACCGTCAACAACAACAACAAATTTCTATAAATATTAAATAGTAAAAGTTGGAGCAGATGAAATTAACTTCCTCAATCCGTCAACTCCAGGATGCTGTGACAAAAGTTGCACAAGCAATCCCGGCAAAAGCAATTGATGCTCGTTTTGAAAATGTTCATTTATCCATTGAATCAGGATCACTCACTCTTTATGCTACAGATGGAGAACTATCCATAACCGCAAAAAGTGATGTTGAAACAGCTGATAATGGAAATATCGGCATCAAAGCCAGAACATTGCAGGATTTTCTCAGGAGTATGTATGATACATCAGTCTCCTTTGTGATTGAACGACAGGAAATCAGTGATCATGGTACCGTAAATATCACCACTGACAAGGGTCGATATAAAATTCCCTGCCAGTTTGAAAGTAAAGCTGAAAAACATGAAAAGAGCTACGACATTTCTCTTGAACTCCCGACTGCGGAGGTGCTTGACCTTATACAGAAAACGCTTTTTGCCTGCAGCGTTGATGGTATGAGACCTGCCATGATGGGGGTATTGTTTGAGCTGCAGGGAACTATTCTTACAGCCGTGGCAACCGATGGACATCGTCTGGTACGGTGCAGAAAGAATTCATCGATAGATGTCGCTGATAAGCAGAAATTCGTCGTTCCTGCACGGGTACTTTCAATACTACAGAAACTTGCTCAAAATGAGACGGTCACGATGTGCATTGATGCAGATCGCCGCTTTGTGCGTTTCATCAGCGGTAACATTGTGCTTGATGCTGCACTGATTGTTGAACCATACCCGAACTATGATGCGGTTATACCGGTTGAACATGATAAACATCTCATTATTGACCGTTCTGTCATCTACGATTCAGTAAGGCGTGTAGGACGTTTTTCGAGTATCGGAGATATAAAAATGGTGATTGAAGGTCAGCTTCTTAAAGTAATGGCTGAAAATACCAATGAAGGTGAAGCTGCTCAGGAAGAATTGACCTGCAAGTACAGCGGAGAGGACATCACTATAGGTTTTAATTCAAGATTTATCGAAGCGGCGCTTGCGCATCTTGATGACACTGAGATACGTATCGAACTTAAAAGTCCGACGACGGCAGTTATTTTCAAGCCGCATAAGGAAGATGATGACGACAAACTTATCATCCTGGTTATGCCAGTAAGAATAAACAGTTGATGAGTGGGGATGCTTATTGAGACTGCAGCGTATAACGTACGAAAATTTCAGAAATCACCGGTTTTTGAGTTTTGAACCGTCAGCGGGAATTAATCTCCTGTATGGTCCAAATGGATCGGGAAAAACATCCGTGCTTGAGGGTGTTCATTTCTGTGCGCTGACAAAAGGATTTGTCAGCGCAGCAGATAATGAGTCTCTTTCTTTTTCACAAGACTACTTTTTACTGAACAGCGCTTTTATTGATGAAGATGAAAGTGAAATAAAAATAAAAATAGTATATACAAAAGAGAAAGAAAAGCAGATTATCGTCAATAACAGTGAAATAAAACCTTTCTCACGTCATATCGGACGGATTCCATGCATAACGTTTTCCCCTCAGGAGATTGTTATTGTCAGTGGTGCCCCTGCTGAACGGAGGCGTTTTATTGATAACGCTATCAGTCAGACTGACCGGAGATACCTTGACGACCTTTTAGCCTACAGAAGGGTTCTCCATCAGCGAAATGCCCTGCTTGTGCAGTTATATGAACAAAGCAGCCCGTATAACGATATGCTGTCGTTGTGGACGGAACAGCTCTCAAGGCTTGCAGCATCGATTGTCAGTGCCAGAATTAAATTTTCTGCTCGCTTTCTTTATCACTTCAAGGATCTTTACTCCCGGTTATCAAACAATGAGGATCCCTCTGTCATCTACCGGTGTTCAATTGGTAAAATCATTACAGGTACAACTCTTGAGGATCTCTATGCTCTTTTTGTTGCAAAGTTTCAAGAGATAGAAAAACAGGAAATTGCCCGGGCACAGACAATGCTCGGTCCGCATCGTGATGATCTGGTTTTTTTGCTCAATGAGAAGGAAATAAAAAAATATGCATCTCAAGGCCAGATGAGAACGTTTCTCATCTGCCTGAAGCTCTCCCAGCACCGGCTGTTCGAGGAAATACTCGGCGAAAAGCCTATCTGCCTTCTTGATGATCTCTTCAGTGCACTTGATGCAGAAAGGAGTGCTGCTATTTTAAGTATTCTTGAAACATGCGGACAGAGTATCATCACTTCAGCGGAAAAAAAGGAGCTGACGAAATTAAACGCCATCTCAATTGAGTCTCTGAAAAAAAACGGTGCAAAATAATCGTGTCAAGAATCCGTGATCCAAAAAAAATATCTGCTCTGCTTGGTGATATGTGTCATACGTTAGGGTTCGTAGAAGCATACCAGCAGTATAAGACACTTCAGATATGGGGTGCTGTTGTAGGCGAATCTATTGCAGAAGCAACAGTTATAGAGCGGTTTACCAATGGACAGCTTTTCATAAAGGTAAAAAATCCCTCATGGAGAATGGAGCTCAATTACCGTAAGAAGGATATTATCACCAAACTTAATGAGGCTATGAAAAGTACTATGGTAACCGAGATAATATTCAAATAAAAAAAGACCGTCATGCACAAACATCACGGCCTTTTTTTTTAAGAGATCCTCTCAAAGATCACAGCTGAGCTGATACATTTCAATCATTTTTTCAGCAAAGGCCTTCCCGAAAGCGTTGCACTGAGCAAATTCCTCCTCGTGGGGTTTGAACTTTATTCTGACGTTCTGATCAAAAACCTTGAGCTTAAGCATCGTAAAATTAGATTCTATCATCTTTACAGCCTCTCCGCTCCAGCCATAGGAACCGAAAGCTGCACCAAGCTTGCCCTTGTCACGAATAGGATTAATGGCCGCAAAAAGCTGATAGATCTGTGGCAGAATATTCTGGTTTATTGTCGGAGATCCGACGATAATACCTGAACAATGTGCAATTTTATCCTCCATTGTTAAAAAAGGAACCGCCTCTATATCACAGATATCAATATTGAAGTCACAGGACTGCTGTAATCCTTCGGCTATTTTTTCTGCCAGTAAGCCAGTGTTTTCATAGGCGGAAACATAGGCGATCAGGATGTTTTTGTCCTGAGGAAGTGCAATAGCAGTTGTGGCATACCTGAACGACAGATCAACGTATTTCTTCCAGTGACTTCTCAGGATCGGACCATGACCAGGGCAGATAATCTTGATATCGAGATCCTTTATTTTTTCAAGCGCCTGCAGCATATATTTGCTGAATGGCCTCAATATGGTGTTGAAGTAGTAGGTAAAAGCATCGTCAAAATTATCAACAGCATCATCATACATCTCTTTTTGGCAGAAATGTGATCCAAAAGAGTCGCAGGTGAAAAGAATCCGGTCTTCCTCTAGCCAGGTATAGATCGTGTCAGGCCAGTGAAGGTTAGGTGCAAGAATAAAATGAAGTGTTTTATTGCCGAGACTGAGTGTATCGCCTGTTTTGATAACCAGCGACTTGAAATCATGGCCAGTCTGATCGCGAAGAAATTTGATGGCGTTTCCACTCCCTACAACAGTGGCATTCGGCGCTAACGCAAGCAGATTTCTTACATTACCTGAGTGGTCTGGCTCGGTATGGTCAACAATGATGTATTCAAGATCAGCAGGGTCAACAACTTGTTTTATTTTATCAAGATAGGTTGGCCAGAACTTTTCCTTTGTCGTTTCTATAATTGTTTTTTTATCGGCATTGATAAAATAGGAGTTATAGGTGGTTCCATATTTGGTCTCCATCACAATATCGAAAGTGATAAGACCGGGGTCAAGAACACCTATCCAGCTGACATCACTGGAAATAGGAAGTACTTTATTGTCTGACATCTTGATTTACG
>CAIVCU010000128.1 GCA_903904495.1 uncultured Chlorobiaceae bacterium | reverse complement strand
CCGGAGAGGAAACAAATCTTCGGTTAAAGATTGACCGGTGTCTTGCCGCATTTGATACTGAGGAGATACCGAAGAAAAAGAACGGTGCCCCCCAGATGATTACATCGGGTGTTTTTGGCTATTTCGGTTACGATTCCATGCATCTTGTTGAACGGATTCCAAAACCGGCACTGCCCGATCCGGCAGGAATGCCCGACATATTTCTTCTTTTCTGTGATACGCTTGTCATATTCGATAATATTCTGCGCAAGGTTTTTATTGTCACCAATTATCTTGACGATATCGATAAGCCGGATGCATTGAGGAAAATAGAGCTGATTGCCAAACAGATGTTCCGGCCTCTCAAGCGTGAAGAGATTGAGTTTCAGCCTGAACATCCTGAGCTGGTTGTATCCAACACTCCTCGTGAGGAGTACCTGCAGAAAGTCAGAACGGCTAAAGAGCACATTCTGGCGGGAGATATTTTTCAGGTACAGGTTTCACAGCGCCTCAACCGCCCCCTAAATACCCGTGCGTTTGATGTCTACAGGATGCTGAGAACCATCAACCCCTCGCCGTATCTCTACTACTTTGATTTGAAGGAGTTTGAGATTGTCGGCTCTTCCCCGGAACTGCTGGTCAAGGTTGAACGTGACACTGCTGGACGGCGGATAGTGGATACCCGTCCGATTGCCGGTACACGGCATCGCGGAAGCAGTTTTGAAGAGGATGAAAGGATCGCTCAGGAGCTGCTTTCTGATGAAAAAGAGCTGGCCGAACACCTTATGCTTATTGATCTAAGCAGAAACGATATTGGCAGAATTGCTAAAATCGGCACTGTCGAAACAAATGAGATGATGGTAGTTGAAAAATATTCTCATGTGATGCATATTGTAAGTAATGTGCGCGGCGAACTTCGTGATGATCTTGGCACTATGGATGCCTTCTGGTCCTGTTTTCCTGCCGGCACACTTACCGGAGCTCCAAAGGTTCGTGCCATGGAGATCATTTATGAGCTTGAAAAGGAAAAACGTGGGTTGTATGGTGGTGCTGTAGGATTTCTTGATTTTAAAGGTAATCTGAAGACCGCTATTGCTATCCGGACTATGGTTATTGAGGATGCAACGATATACTTTCAGGCAGCTGGTGGTATTGTTGCTGATTCAACACCTGAGGCGGAGTATGAAGAGACCATGAATAAAATGAAGGCGGGTTTAACTGCCGTTGAAAATATTGAGGCTTTATCGCAACATTAATAAATCCTTGGATATCCGATGAGCAAGAATCAAAAGTTACTGAAATACCTGCTTCTTGTTTTTGCAGGTATAACCGTTGGGGCACTTGTGTTCTCCAATGTTGAGTTCAACCTCTCTGTCAATGGCCCGACGCTTTCCGGCAGGCCGAATTTTGCTGCGGCAAAGAACACGTTTGAAAATTATCCAATACAGTCGCTCAAAAGCTTCAACGATGCATTTGTGCAGATTGCTGAGTCTGCTACCCCTTCGGTGGTGACTATTTTCACCGAAAAGAAAGTTGCCGAAAGAGGTATGAGCCCTATGGACTTTTTCGGACGTCCTTTTGATGGCTTTTTCGGGCACGGGTTCGATGACTTTTTTGAAAAACCGGAGGGTGGTTCACGCAATGGTCGATCACAGGTGGAGCGAGGCCTTGGTTCAGGAGTGATTGTAACTGAGGACGGCTACATTCTCACCAATAATCATGTTGTGGACGATGCCGATGCTGTCTATATCCGTACGTATGACAACAGGAAAATTGACGCAAAGGTTGTCGGCAAGGATCCAAAGACGGATCTTGCGGTTATAAAGGTGAACGCCAAAGGTCTTAAACCTATTGTCATCGGCGATAGTGACAAGCTCAGGGTTGCCGAATGGGTTATAGCCATCGGAAGCCCTCTCGGTGAAAATTTTGCCAGAACCGTTACGCAGGGTATCGTCAGCGCCAAAGGCCGGGCAAATGTCGGGCTGGCCGACTATGAGGATTTCATACAGACCGATGCAGCTATCAATCCCGGTAATTCCGGAGGAGCCCTTGTCAATATCAATGGTGAACTTGTCGGCATCAATACTGCCATAGCGAGCCGGACCGGGGGATTTGAAGGAATAGGTTTTGCCGTGCCTTCAAATATGGCCAGAAAGGTCCTGACCTCTCTCATTACCACCGGTAAGGTTACCAGAGGTTACCTGGGAGTGAGCATCCAGGATATCGATGAAAATATTGCTAAAGCCATGCATCTCAAGGTGGTTGAAGGGGTTATTGTCGGAACGGTTGTTGACGGCAGTCCTGCTGCAAAAGCCGGCGTGAAAACCGGTGACGTTATTCTTGATTTTAACGGGGTAAAGGTCACAAGCAGTGTTGCGCTTCGCAATGCCATTGCCAGTCAGTCACCTGGAGCCACGGTGAAGTTCAGGGTGCAGAGGGATGGCGCTGTCAGGCTTTTCAGTGTTCGTCTTGAAGAGCAGCCCGGCAAGGAAATTGCATCACGCGCTCAGGGGGAGGAAAAAGTAACTTCAGCGCTTGGTTTCAAGGCAGAGGAGCTTACTGCAGAGACGGCCCAGAAGCTGAACCGTAAGCCTGGTTCAGGCAGAGTGATTGTTACCTCTGTTTCCTCATCTTCAAACGCATATCAGGCCGGCGTAAGGCGTGGTGATATCATTCTTTCTGTGAACAGGCAGAGTGTGACTTCGTTTGCGCAGTACAGCACTCTGGTAAGCCATATCAAAAGTGGTGACCTGCTGTTCCTGCTTGTTGAACGGGGCGGCAGTAAAATCTATTTTGCGTTTAATGTGTAAAGTTTTTTTTGCCTGAAGGATTAAGAGTTGTACATTGCTTTGAAGTAAAGTCAGCAGCTGCCAGCTGACTTTACTTTTTTTTGTTTGCAATCCTCTCCGATTGTTGGACAAGTAGCTCTTCTTGAGTTATTTCTTTTTTTAACAAAAACGGTATTAGAGATGACTGACAGAATTTACCTGACAAACGATGGCTATAACCGGCTTAAAGAGGAGCTCTATGTGCTGGTTCATGAAACCAGAAGGGAAGTTCTGGAAAAAATTGCAGAAGCAAGAGCTCATGGTGATCTGAGCGAAAATGCGGAATACGATGCGGCACGCGAAGAGCAGTCGCATACTGAGGCGCGCATTGCCGACCTTGAAAACAAGCTTGCAGCAGCAACGAT
>CAIVCU010000127.1 GCA_903904495.1 uncultured Chlorobiaceae bacterium | reverse complement strand
TTGGAGAGGTGGCCGAGCGGCTGAAGGCAACGGTTTGCTAAACCGTCATAGTTCTTATAGGGCTATCGAGGGTTCGAATCCCTCCCTCTCCGCCATAAAGTCTAAGTTATTGAGAAATAGTAACTTAGCTAACACAGAAGCCCGCTGCACGCGGGCTTCTGTGTTTAGGGAATACGACCGAGAATCGTTTTTCCCCTATTCTTGCGTTTCTATCTCTGCCATTCTCAGTGGCGCTTTCTCAACTGTTTCATTGTGACTCGGAGCATGGGAGGAAGTCCTACCTATAAGATAGGGGAGTGGGTTTTGCCTGCCGGGTGGAGGAAGCCCAGGACTCTCTTTTGCTCAGTCCAGTCATTTGGCTGCGGTATTCTTTTGATGAGTTGCTGCGCGTTGAGCTCCTGCGGGTGATCACCAACCAGTATCCTTTGCTGGGTCTCTGGTGAGAGAAGCGCTAACGGCATGATCCTGCAAATATATTTGTTTGATGAGCCGTCTTCATTGGCAAGCTCAGAGATACTCTTGCACTCACCACTTTTCAATCGACTGAACCAGTCATTCGCCTTGGCAAGGAGTGCGATCATCGTTGTCGTATCCTTTTTCCTGGTACTGTCAAGCTGCGAAGCAGGCTGAAATCGTGCTCACCATCAAGGGTCAACACCACTACCTCTAGCGGGCGGTGGATCAGAGTGGCTATACACTCGACTTCCTGATGCAATCCCGACGCAATCAGAAAGCTGAAAAGCTACGGTGCGGCTAAACGAGAAATCATACGAGGAGTTGAACACCGACAACACAAAGGACTCAACAACCGGGCAGAATTATCACACCAGCCAACCAGACAGAAAGAACGACAACTGACAAAATTCAAATCACCAAGGCAGGCGCAACGGTTTCTGTCGGTTCACGCCCATGTTGGTAACCTGTTTCGAATTCGATATCGTCACGAGAGCGCCACTGACTATCGCACCGCTCGTCAGCAAGCTTTTTTTGACTTGGCAGGATATGACGTGTACTCCGAGTGCCGCCTGAATGCTTCAATATGGACTTCTCACATCTAAATCCGCTCGTCAACGATAATCTTTCTTCTTTCTTTTAAATAACTTGACAGTGCCAGTCTCTTAGCAGACGCACCCCTTTCTCTCCTCTTCAGCCCATACCCCCTCTTTCGCCAAAGTTATTCAGTAGCAGCTCATCAAGAAGCGGTCAAGCTAAGTCGGGAGAGAAAGAATAATATGTACGTATCAGATTGACTTTCCGCCCGCCAATCAATCCGAGATATTTAAACAACCTATAAACGCATTGTCAGATAAATTTCATCCCCATTTTTTGCCCAACTCTTCCAAACCTGATTTTTGCAAATCCTCCGGTTTCATCAGAATGCGAAACGTACAATTTGCCTGAAAGTTGAGATAAAAGGGCTCTGCAAAGGCAGGTATATCCGATGGAGATTGGACATTAACAACGAAAATGCCTCCTCGTTTCCCCTCGTGTTCTGTAAAGTAAGCTGTTTCTGGTTTGCTCTCTTCCAAAATACGCCCTATTACGTCACCCACCTTGCCGCTTCTGACGAGAGAGTTGAAAGGTTCTGGTGGGAATGTGACGGTCAGTAACATTTTCATGTGAACACCTCCGTTAAACTGTGATGACAATGGCTCATTATTAAACCTGATGCTGATGCAGTTATAAACGGCAATACTTTTATAAAAATTCTAACCATCTCTATATTTGTTTTGGTGGTATCAATTTCCCTGTACCTCCTCAACAGAAACCAGATGTATTCTTCTTTTATTATTTTGCCTGATTTTGGCTTTTTATAAGCCGAATGAATCCGAGGAATTGCGGACGTTCAGAGAATCAAGATTAGTCACAAGCAAGCATTTTGTCCAGTTATAGCGAACATAAGATCAGTCCATCTCAACCCGACTTTACATAAGGCCCTTTATAAAAAAGATTTTATGATCACCACTCCGTTAACAACAAAACAAGCAGTTTCAGGATTGGAATGAGGCTCGGAACAGCTTTATTGTTACAATTTCGAGATTTTTTTACAACCAAAAGCACCTGCATTCTGTTTTAGGATACAAACTGCCATCGATTTCATCAATAACAGTGAACAAATAAGGCTTCTTGATGTGACCGTTTTTCCTTTGCATGTCCACGACCATGGCTTTTGTCCATAACCGCTTACGGTGGTTCGCACCCTGCACCTGCAAGCCGAGTGCGAAGGGGCTTCCCTCATCTCTTCTACTGCTTGTCTACGACACACACCAACTTGACAGCACCTGATTTCCCTGAGTGTATTCAACAAGACTTCGAATGGGTTATTCGTGTATCCACAAAATATAAATCTTAGTCTGAAGCCCCCCTTTTGCTTACATAAAAACCAATCCGGGATGCACTTGCTGCAATTGCAGCACCATACCAATTTTTGTTTGTTTATCTGTGGCAGAAATGTCATCGGACATGCTCGCAGCTTTTGTCCCCCTTCGTGGACTGAAGTTATACACAGTTACTTCATCAAATTTCGGAAGAAGCTCTAGAGTTCTCAGAAAGTCGCTGTGTGTCTCTCCTGGAAAATTGATGATAAAGCTTGTTTCCAGAACCAAACGGGGCGACAACGTGCAGATGTCCCCGATGGCCTGAACCACCGCAGCGATATCATAATCCCTTCCCATTCGTCTCAGGACGTCCTGGCTTCCGGTCTGAATCGCGATATGGATTTTCACAATGCGATTCAACAGAAAGATTTCCCGAAGCCGGTGATAATAATGGAGGAATATTGAAGGCTCGAAGTTTTGGATCTCGATTGAATATGCGCCTTCATAGCGTGTCAATCGAAGCAAGAGCTCCACGGGGTCAGTTTCGATGTCCGAACCGTAGCTCCCAAAATCCTCGCCCAACAGCGCTACGGAAGCGTTTGATTTTTTCTGAAGAATGGATTCGAAATGCCGAGTAACTTCGAGCAACGGCATGCTTTTCGCCCGTCCCTTTGCTTTGTGAATCGCGCAATAAGTGCATGAACCGAGACAGCCCTGCACAACAACGATTGTGTATCTGTTCGGATTGCCGTCCGTCACATCAAGAAAATCATAATCGATCCGGTGCGTATCGACTTTCCCAATCGGAACGGTCGCCGGGAATGCTTCTTCGAGAGCAGCCATATCACGCGCACCGATGACACGGATGTTACGTAGAATTGGTAGGTCTGGCTGAATTGACGGAAGACATCCCATCACATAGAAAGTTTTATCGGTTGTTCCGGCGCCAAGCCGTTCGATCATCTCGACGGAACGATCTTCGCTGATCTGAAGCGCGCCACAGGTCATCACGACTATATCGCTGGCTGTGTTCGGATCGGAGACAACTTCGTAGCCGTTCTTCAGAAAAAAATCCCTGACTTCCGTTGTATGATGATGGTTGATCTCGCACAATTTGGTTGTCGAACAGATAAAAATTTTTTTCTGCATGATTTGTGTGGTGTTTTGTTTTTCTATCATACTGCCGATGGAAACAGGAATTATTCCTACATGATCAGGGTGTACAGGTATCGTTGCCGCTCAGGCGGCACAATCCGGCGCCTGTTCCTGTAATTCCAAGCGGAAGTGCATTGGCGTGGAGCAGCGCGCGCACAAGCTCGGTCTTTTCTCCCGAACGCGCGTTCTTTATCTCAGGATGCGCTGCCAGTATTCTCGCAACGACGCCAGTGACGAAAGCAGCGGCTTCGCTTGTTCCCGAGCAGTGATCGTAGAGCGTTTTGCCGCCAGGCTGACCAGGCACAATGGAACACACGGCAACTCCTGGCGCGACGACATCGACTTCAGGGCCTCTTCGGCTGAATGAAGGCAGAAACCACGCGCCATCTTTGGAGAGTATAGGCTGTTCATACGGAGGAAGGTCCGTTTTTCTGCCGCAGGCTGCAACGCAAATCGTGGAAAAGTACCGAGCCGGGTAAAGCACATCTTTGTTGTCACTCATCGTGTTCCCAGTCGGCGTAACCACGACGATCCCCGCATCGTGCGCTTCACGCCAAATGTGTTCCTCCGTTTCGCAGTACTTTTCGGATCCAAATCCGACATACAGTATTTGGACATCCCTGGAAATTGCCCAACGAACGCCTTTGCAGATCGCGTCCCTGCTAGCTCCTATACCGGCAGTATCGAAGACGCGGATATCGAGAAGGGCAACCCCCGGCGCGACGCCGACAATTCCCTTGTCACCGATTCTTATTCCACCAATCAATCCGGCTGTGAATGTCCCGTGTGGAGAAATCGGTCGAGAAAACGGATACGCATGATTTCCCGAATCGAATCCATCGATGACATTGAGGCAGGGATGCGAAGCATCGATGCCTGTATCAAGAATCCCGACTGTGACTCCATCCAGGGATTGCGAAAGAGAAGCATTTGCTCCGATCGCCCTCAAACCCCAGCCGATACCCATCGCCGGAGGTGGCAGCTGGCCTTCGAGGAGAACCGCAAACGTTTTAATGCGAACAAGTTGGGTATGGGGAACGGACAAGAGAAAAGGTTTGAATTCCATTCCGCGGAAAATCAGAAATTCGTGAATTTCACCGACCGAACGGGGAAAAGGATGGGGAAAACGCGCAACTCCGGTTCCGTCTGTCAGCTTGTGTTCACGTCCATTAAGCACGACCATCGCTCTAGGCACGGCCGCCTCTGTGACGGAGTCGCGCACGACGACGGTGATTTCATCGAATGCCATCATTGTCCCTCCGAGGGTCGTGTCAATACAGTAGTTCCATCCTCTTTGATGAGAAGAGTATGAACGAATTTTGCGATTCTAGATCCCGATTTTGATCGCCAAAACGGGAGGCGTATTTGCATTGCTCCCTCCTCATCGTTGACTGGCCGCGCATCCTGAACGGGTTCATCGGAGTGGGAGAGTGCACAGGGTTCCAAGGCCAGATACATTCCTACTTCGAGTGACGCAAGTAAGCTGCGGGTGATTTCCTTGGCGTCAAGCATGGTACCATCAGCCCATCTACCCGGACCGGTTGGCTTTGCATTGAAAATCCAGGGATGAATCCTTTTATCCAGAGCGTCATCATCCTGACGGATTGCGTGTCCTGCGCCGAACGGCGCAGGCACGAGACCGAAGCCGAGAAGGCAACTCTCGATTGCATTTGTAATATCGATGATCTGTCCGCCGCGTTGTGCTTTCGCAATCCCTGCGTCGAGTGCGTGTATCGTTCCATTCACGAGAGTCACGTCTTCATCTTTTCCCGTTCCGAAGATCAGGGTCTCCCCAACCTCGACATACTTTCCACCAATCTCGAGCCCTATCTCCACTTTAACGAGATCCCCGTCCTGAAAAGGTTCAGGCACATACCATACATTGTTGATGTAGCGATCGTTGACGCCAAGGCCGATGGAAAGCCATCGAGGCAGATATGGTTTCTGCGAGCGAACAAAGCGGTCAATCGCGTTGCGGAATTCGGCGGGACTCGTCATGTCCGGCAGGCTTACTCGAGCAAAGGTCATGGCATCGGCCGCCATTCTTCCGGCTGCCCACAAGGATTCAATGGGTGAGTCATTGCCTGGATATGTGAGAGTTACTATGTTACCCGTCTCTTTCATTATCATTTGTTTCGAGTTCTGCAAGGGCTCGCGCAGCGCCGTAGTGGTCGTCCGAATCAATAGCGGATAGTCGGCGCCAAGTGCTGCAGGAAGCGAGTTTGTCGCCCATTTGCAGCTGAACCAAGGCCAGACGCCGTAGGATTCTGCACTTCACAACAGGTTCATTCTGAATTTCCGGATCGTCGAGCGCAGCTTCCAAAGCATTCCGGGCTTCATCATAACGCCCTGCCAGCGAAAGCGCATATCCTAGATGAATGCGTTGAAGATATCTGTGTGAGAGGATTTCCAGAGCACCGTTTGAATCTTTAAAAGTTTGGAGATCGCTTTCATGCTGACTGAGAAGAGTCTCAAGTTCTTGGGCTGAAATTTCCGGCGCCTTCATTCTGATATTCACCAGAGCCAAGAAATGGCGTGCTGAATTAAAACCGGGATCGAACTCAAGAGAACGTAACAATTTCTGTTTGGCTTGGAGGTACCGGTGATGCGATCGTCCCAATCGGTCTTCCTCCTCTCCCTGTTCGAAAAGAATTTCAGCCTGATGGAAAAGGATTCTGTGTCTGATGGCTTTATTGATTGGTCTGTCAAGCGCTT
>CAIVCU010000126.1 GCA_903904495.1 uncultured Chlorobiaceae bacterium | reverse complement strand
TTCCTGAAACAGAGGCTGGTTTACACTACCCTTTGTTTCAGAAGTCAAGCCTGGGGATGACGGCGCAAGCCGGTTATCACAGAGAGTGCAACAGAAAACAAACCGCTCCGGGCAACCGGAGTAAGGGTGAAATGGCGGTGTAAGAGACCACCAGACATTACAGTAATGTAATGTGCTTGGCAAACCTCCCCGAAGCAAGGCTAAATAGGAAGACTTTCCCCGCAGGGGGATGAGAGCGGCCCGCTCAATTCCGCAAGGAGAGTTTTCGGGTAAGCCGCATTAGATAAATGGCTGCAGTTTTACCGGGGTTTTACCCGGGTAATCCACAGAATTCGGCTTATAGCTTCGGTTTCAGCTTTTTTTTATTCCCCCCTAATACCCCAGACTTCTTTTGTTTCGGGAAAAATTCATCGCCAGACCGACCATAATCATATTTCCAATCAAAGAAGAGCCTCCGTACGAGACAAAGGGAAGAGGAACGCCAATGACAGGGATAAGGCCGATTGTCATACCGGTATTAATAACAATATGAATGAAGAGCAGGGATACATATCCGGTCAGTGTCAGCTCAACAAACCGGTTTTTGATTGAAAATATAGCCCAGATCAACCTGAGAATAAGGGCAAGATAGAGTGAGAGCAGGAGCGCCGCTCCGATAAAACCGAGCTCTTCACCAATAACACAAAAAATAAAATCGGTCCATTGTGCAGGAATAAACCGCAGCTGTGTCTGCGTTCCCTGAAGAAACCCTTTACCCAACAACCCACCTGAACTTATTGCGATTTTTGCCTGTAGAACATTGTAGCCTGCTCCCTGAGGATCGTTCATGGGATCAAGAAATGTCTGAATTCTATCTATTTGATGCGGTTTGAGTATGCTGGCAGCATACTTTTGTGTAAAGAGGCTGGTAGCAAGACCAGAACCGATAACAATCAACTGATGAAGCTGAAATTTTTTACGTTGAACAATCAAAATTGCTAACAGAATCACAGCAGAGGCGATAATAAAATAAATATTGAAAAACCCGGTAATCATAAGAATAAGGGGAAACGCCACCAGCATGAGGATGTAGATATCAAATCCTGACACAATAAGCATTGGGGCAATAAACGACATGCAGGTAATTGTTGTCCCCATGTCAAGCTGAAGTATGATCAGCAGTGCCGGGAAAAAAGCAATTCCAAGAGCAATAAAAAAATGGGGTAATGAACGGATATCGGTTTCATCTTCGGAGAGAAATCTTGCGAGAGCGAGAATAGTCGACATCTTGGCTATTTCGGAGGGCTGAAAACTGAAAAAGCCGATTTTTATCCAGCTGGCATGTCCGCCGACTTTTTTACCGAACAAGAGCACAGCGACCAGAAGTAAAATCCCTATGACATAAAAGATATAGGCATTATCCCTGATAAAGCGGACATCATGGGAGTAGACAAAAGACATGGCAACGATACCAATCACTCCCCAGGAGAACTGACGGTAAAACAAGGTGGTATCTCCTGTTCCATGGGTAGCACTATAGACTGCCATCAATCCGATAACAATAACCCCAACCATCGGAACCAGAAGCCACAAGTCGAGTTTGCTTTGTTTTTCCATCTTTGAATTGAGTTGACTCTTTTCTAACCAGCCCGGATGTTTTATTCCAGTATGGCTAATATGTCCCGGGTAGTGCGGATCCTGCCTATCCTTGGAAAAATGGTTTCAATTGTTTGTTCGTGCTCACTGGAGCTCCTACTACTCATGGCATCCTCAACAAAGATCTGCTGATAGCCATATTCGTAGGCAAACCGGGCAGTGCTTTCGACGCCGATATTGGTAGAAACACCACATAACACAATGGTATCGATTTTCCGGCGACGCAATTGTAAATCCAGGTCAGTTCCGTAAAATGCTCCCCACTGCTTTTTTGTGATCAGCTGATCATCTGCCTGCGGGGCAAGCTCAGGAACTATCTCACTCCAGTCTACAGAGAACTGCGCTTTTGACCAGGTACCAACGCCATCAGTAACCGGCACAAGCCGGTCTTTACCGTCAGGCGAGGCTGAGACATTGACTATAAAAAGCGGCATGTGATTTTTACGGAAAGCTTCTGCCATTTTTGCGGCATTATCAATAACCGTCTGCGCTTCATAAGGCAATGTCGGCAAAGCCGTTATTCCTTTCTGAAGATCTATGATCACTAAAGCTGTTGAGCTTTTATCAAACAGAGTGTCCATGAATATGACAAAGGAAAGATTTGTTCAGGAGAGCAATATAATCACTCTTTGTGCAGATAAACCTTTTCTTTCGCTGTAAGGTCATTCGACCAACCGCCTCCCAGGGCAACAAAAAGTGCCGTCGTATCCTGGAGTTGCTGGGCCCGGGCCTGCAAATAACCGATTTTAGCCTGATGATACTGAATATCAGTGATCATTACCTGCAGGTAGTTGGCAGTTCCTGCCTGGTAATTAGCCTTTAGAAGATCCATAGCAAGCCTGGCATCCTGCACAGCCTGAGCTTGAGTTTGTGTCAGTTCGGCATCGTGCTCCAAAGCACGCACAATATCTGCAACCTGGGCAAAAGCAGCAAGAACGGTCTGGCGGTAGCTGGCAAAGCTCTGCTGGTAAGCATCAATTGCCGCCCGACGCTGCGCTCTCAGGGTGCCACCTTTAAATATCGGTGCAGTTACATTCCCTCCTAAACCCCACACATTACTGGCGCTGTTAAAGAGGTTACTCGTTGTTTGACTGGTCTGGCCGTAACTTGCATTCAGGGTAACACTCGGAAACAGTGCAGCAGTAGCGACGCCAATACCTGCACTGGCTGCATGCAACTGCGCCTCTGCAGCAAGAATATCGGGACGCTGGCGAACCAGTTCTGATGGCAGGGATAAGGGTAACTGGCGTGGCAGTGAAATATCCGCTAACAGCACAGCAGGTGGCTGTAATTCAGATGGCGTTTTGCCCTCAAGTGTTGCAAGAAGATGTTCCGCCTGATTTAACTTCTGGCGGAGAGGAGGCAACGTCGCTTCAAGCGCTTTGAGCTGAAGCCGTAGAGTCAGTATAGCTGCATAGGTATTAACGCCGGCCTGGAATTGTTTTTCAGCAATACTGATCTGATCTTTTTCCAAAGCTATCAACTGCACGGTCTCGTCTATTTGTGCATGATAAGCGGCTATTGCAATAGAGGTATTAACAATATTCCCTGTGAGCATCATGTAGGTGCCAAGAGTTAGAGCCCTTTGCTGGTCAACCTGTGCCGCCAAGCCTTCAACACCCCTTCGTTGCCCTCCAAAAATATCAAGTGCATAGCTTACCGATGAGGAGAGTGTTGTCAAATTGAAAATGCTTGCCGGTGCTGAGCTGCCGATGGCTGCCGGGGAATTTTTTTCGCGATTGGCGGCAAACGTGGCGCTGAGTTGCGGATAAAAAATACCGGAGCCGGCCCGCAGGTTTTCCTGACTTTGCCTGAGACTGGCCTCGGCCGCCTGTAAACCGGGATTATCAGCCAACCCATTGCTGACAGCGGCATCCAGTTGCTTTGAATTGAACAGGTGCCACCAGTTGGCTACCGGAGCGGCACCATCTTCAAAGCGCTGTGACAGTCCCTCACTTGCTGCGGTCTCTTTCGGGTCGCCTCCATGGTTGTACTGGGTTACCTTTGGCGCTTCAGGATGAACGAAGTCCGGACCAACGGCACAGCCCGATAAAAAGAAAAGGGATATCCCGAATGAAACGAGGAGAGCGCTGCCCCTGCGATAGCCCGGATATGATGCGCTATTTTTTTGGGGTACTATTTTTTTCACCAATGTAAACATCAACAAGTTGACCTGGATAGATTGACACACCTTCTCGTTTTTCAAAACTGAAAATAACCGGCAGAACCCGCACATCAACCCGCTCCGTTCTCTGGCTTGAGAGTTCGATCTTTGGAGAGACATTCGGCTGTATTCTCACAAATTTCAGCGGAATATTGATATTGGTTCCCTGAATAGTCATTCTTGCCTGTATCTCGGACGGGTCAGGAAGCCTGTTAATGAGGATTTCATCAACGTAACACCGAACTGCGAGATCACCTTTCATATTACCCAGTACTATAACGGGCTGAAACACTCCTGTATATGTACTATAAACTCCCTGGCTTGATATAAAGCTACCCGTAGCGGTATTGATTGAGAGAACGGTACCATCCGCAAGTGCTTTGATAAGATACTTGTTCAACAGCGCGTTTGCAGCATCATACTGCTTTTGCGCAAGTTCCAGATTTGCCTTAGCTCCTCTGGCTGCATTTGCTGCAGTATCCAGAACATCTTTACTGACAGATCGTGAATCAAGCGCCCATGAGGCCTTCTGTTTGCTGTACTGATCCTGAAGGGTTTTATAGGTTGCCTTAGCTACATCAATCTGGGCTTTAGCCGAAGCTGTAGTGGCGCGCTGCACGGAATCTTCAAGAACCAACAAGGGTGTTCCTGCAGTAACATGCTGGCCTTCATTGACTAATATTTTAACCACTGTACCTGGAACTTCAGGATAGACGTTGATATTTTCACCGCTGGTCTGGGCCGTTTCAACAATACCGTTGGCATAAATCCCTTTTGCATAGGGATTCGATGCTGGTTTGAACGCCGGTGGCTGAGGTTTTGCCGGTATGCCTGAAATATAGGCACTACCGATAGCGAGCAGAACACCCAGGATGGCAAAGCCGATTAAAAGTTTATTTCTCATAGAACAGTTAAGGTATTGCGTTGGTATTGCGTTCAAAGCCAATTATATTCCCATCTTCCATTTTCATGATTGAGTCCGCATACTCATAAATCCTGCTGTCATGGGTTACAATGATGACACATCGCTCTGCATTGAGGATTTTTGTTTTGACAAACTCCACTATCTTTCTTCCTGTATCGCCATCAAGTGAGGCTGTCGGTTCATCAAAGATCAGAATATCGGGATGACCTGCAATTGCCCGAGCAATTGCAACTCGCTGCTGCTCACCACCACTCAGCTTGACCGGCTGCAGCTGGGCTCGATCCTTGAGCCCGACGATGTCAAGGTATTCCAGTCCAACTTTCAGCGCCTCATTCCACTCCATTTTTTTCAGTATCAGGGGAATCGCCACGTTTTCAACGGTGGTCAACCGCGGAAAAAGGTGGTAATCCTGAAATACAAAGCCGATTTTGTGCAAGCGGAGATCGGCAATATCATCACTTTTCATTTGCCAGATATCTTTGCCCTCAACCAGAACACTACCCTCGTTTGGCTTGAGAATACCAGAAATCATGCTGAGCAGTGTTGTTTTACCGCTTCCTGAAGGACCGACAATATAGAGCAGCTCACCAAAGTTAGCCTCAAAACTTGCGCTCTTCACTGCGGTTGTTTTGGTCTCTCCTTCACCAAACCACTTCACCAATGCATTGGCCTTTATGGCTACTTTTCCCATAGTCAGCCCCTGAAAATATCAAACGGTTGTATCTGGAGGACTTTTCGAACCCCGATATAACTGGAAACTCCTGCCATAATGAGCACCATAATAAATGCAAAGGTGAGATTGTAATAGGTAACCTGCGCTGCGTAGCTCGGCAAGCGGAGCTTGGCAAGAATCATAAGGCCTGAGGCCAAACCTACGCCGAGCCCATAGCCAATCAGTGCTGTAAACGATGCCTGAAAAAGAATCATTGTGATAAGCTCGTGGCCTTTGGCGCCAATAGCTTTCAATGCGCCAAACCGTTCCAGGTTTTCGAGGATGAAGGTATAGAAGGTCTGGCCTGATATAGAAAGGCCGACAATAAAACTTATTGCAGTCATCATCAGGACGTTCATTCCCATGCCAGTCTGGTATGTGTAAAAATCAGAGATTTTCTTAACAAACTGATCACGGGTAAGTGCCTGATAGCCAAGTTTTTTGATTTGCTGTTGAATAAACGGAATATCGGATTCGTGTTTCGGTTCAATCAGAATATATGAGGTGGTAAAGCGCATCGAAGGAATGTAGGTGATAGCTCTATTATAGGTCGTGTAGACCGTAGGGATACCAAACAGACCCCCTGAAGCAACTTTTGCCAAACCAACGACAAGTCCCCGATGATCGTTTATTTCAAATTCAGTTCCAACTGCGGGACTTTCAAGTTTTTTGAATTCCGCATCCTTGACCACAATAAAGGCGGATTCCGCATATATATCCTCAATCTTTCCTTCGATCAATTCCGGCCTGCCGTAAAGGGTGGCGTCATCAAGGCCGACAACAGATACTGCCTGATAAGCGCCGCTTTTGAGCTTGACCAGTGCGTTGCCAAAATAGATAGGTACTGCATACTTTACTCCGTTGATACTTCTCGCGCTGGAAAGGACATAATCAGGCATGGGAATACTGCTGGTGGCGTTGTTCACTGCCGGGTCCATGACCCATATTTTTGCCCCGACATTATACACCGAGGACGAAGAGCGGGATAATATTCCCGAAAACATCGACATCATCATTATCATGAGAAATACAGCAAACGTAATACCGACCAGAAGGGCGATAAACTTGCTCTTGTCATTCACAAGAAGCTTCAATGCTATTTTAAGAATTCCTGACACCGTTGATCGCCTTGTTGTTAGTATTAGCTGATATTATAAGGTCATACCAAAATTAACGATAGCCACCTATTATAAGTTTACCATGAGTGTCAAACAAGCAAATTGTATACTTTGTTTTTCTATGATATCTCATGACTGTTTTTGACTTTGACGATCTTTTCATTTTTTCCGTGCGCAAGAATTTCAACTATTTTTCAATGCTCAACGTCTTTAATCAAAAGTTTTTTCCATCGATCCATCACAATCATCGTTATGGTATGATCCGGTTACATGATCATGAATAACAAAAAAGATTGATTATCCGCATAAGACTTTATTCAAAAAATATTTACCCCCATTGTACGTTGATGAAAATCACCAATACAAAGAGATTTTGAAATCCCGTTTGAATGGTATATTTCATACCGTAAATGAGCTATCAGAGGCGAAGCAAACAAAATCCAGCTCCGTTAATGCTTCTGCTGTCACCCCCAAATAAAAAAAAAGCAACAGCTGAGAACAAAGAACTTTGTGTTTTTTCCTGTCAGCAGGTCCCCTCCTTTGCGTCAACGTCCATGATCCCCATGCTGCAATAACGGAAGCGACAAGCCAAAGAGGAGTTTTAATGCTTTCAAAAAATTCCTTCATACGAAGAGACATTAAAGAGAATTACTTTTTGGCATGTACTCTATGAGGATGCTTTTGAGTCGAAGCGGCAAAAGATTCGCTGCAGAATGCTACGGTCATAACCAGCATCATAAGACCCATAATTGCTTTTTTGATGTTCATAACTGTTCTAATTTTAATGATTAACGGTAACTGTTCTGAATGAGTCCACACACCAATACACCACCACACATTTATTCTGACGTTGATATGATTATGTTCTTGCACAAATTCTTCACTTTTTTAATCCCTATTTAAAAAGGCTGATCTCTCCTATTCTTGTTGGGCCGGGGATGGGGTGGTAAATGTTCTTATCGTCAACTTCTTCCGCAAGAAGAATTATATTTGAGCGTCCCAAATAAGAAGAGAGATAAATACTTATGGGGAAAAGTGGGTGCAAGGCGAGGGAAAGCCATCCATGGTATCTCAAGATTTTGTACGTAATCTTTACCATTGGGGTAAAGAGCTCTTGTGAACGCCCTACTCGATTTTTAGACTGTTATCAGCAGTCAAACCTCAGATCATCATGCAAGAACATGCTTAAAAAAAGTTTTCTTCTCTTAATCGTTGTCTTGGGATTTACTGTTCCTGCTTATAACGTAAACTCCGGAATAGCCGCGCCAGTTAAAACCTCTCCTGCGCTAAAGCCGACCGAGATAGAGGAAGAAGCAAGCATATACATCAGTCAAAACCTTCTGCGGAAACACTTCAGGAAGGTATCAGTCAACGACTCACTTTCTCAGCAGATATTTTATCGATATCTCGATAATCTTGACCACAGCAAAAACTATTTTTTGGCAAGCGATATTGAAGGCCTGAGAAAGAGTTACGGAACACGGATTGGAAATGAGCTTCGTGACGGCAAGACAAATGCAGGGTTTGCCATTTATAATCTGTTTCTACTTCGGGCAAAAGAGAAAATGCTGTTTTTGAAGGCGGCAGCTGATACTGTTCATTTTAATTTTTCAACAAAGGAAACCCTTGACCTTGACCGAAAGTCTGAGCCATGGCCAGCAGACAGGCGGCAGCTTACTGATCTTTGGAAAAAAGAGCTGAAGTACCAGTGG
>CAIVCU010000125.1 GCA_903904495.1 uncultured Chlorobiaceae bacterium | reverse complement strand
TGGAGTAATTTTGACGAAATGTTGTGACTTTTTCCTTCCAGCACGATTTGTGATTGGAATACGAACTTCAGCATCTTTCTTTCCTTCAACAAGAGTGGTCACGTCACTCTTGTTGTTTTGGACACCATCTATAACACCAGCAACCAACGGCAGTTTGAATGATATAGTCAAGATGTGTTCCATTGTATTTTGGTCAAGACGAACACCAATGCGCTCAATAATGTCGTGAAGGAACTCCCTCTTTTTCTCTTCTATAAATCCTTCAAATTCCTCAACCTCTTTCTGAACGCCTCCTATCCACTCACACAATGTCTTCTCATTTTTCAATGCCTCGATTTTCAATCGGGACTGCTCAATCTTGTTTTTGGTTGATTGAAGTTAATTATTCATGTTTATGATGATTTGCTTATTATTTTTGATTAAATGTGATATCTATGAATGTGAGGAAGGATGGGCATTAAAAAAGGAGGCTTGAAGCCCCCTTTTTATAAAAATATCAGTTCGACTTAGATCCCTAACCTCAAGCCAGCCAAAACGCTGTTACTTGATATGTTAAAATCTCCCTGTTGATTATCGAGACTAATTTTACTGGTTTCAAAATGGCGGAAGCGAACGTCAATATCTATGTTTTTAGACACTGGAATGGCAACACCTGCACCGAGTTGCCAAGCGAACGCAGAATGACTTTCATTTATTAAATCATTAGGATAATCTACAGAACCAACATTATTTATCCCTATACTTGCCCAACCAAGTCCGGCTGTAAAATAGGGAACAAAACCATTTTGTTTTACTTCATAGTAACCATTTGCTAAAACAGAAGTCACTGAAATATTCCCTAATAAATCAGTCCCACCAGACTTCGCCAGGTTGTTCCGTTGATACCCGTATTCAGCCTCAAGCCTGTAATTGTCACACCACTTAACACCGAGAGCACCTAAGACGTTAATGCCACCATCAAATGAGGAGACGCCCTGCGGCTGGTTTGTAACTGGATCTGTTGGACTGACATTATTAAACCACGAAGCGCCTACATCACCACTGACATAATAGGAAGTAGAATCAGCGGCATAAGCAGGAACTCTCAGCATTCCAGCAGTCAAAACGACCCCACAGCAAGCAAGAAATTTTTTCATTGTGATTTCTGATGAGTTAAAAAAGACAATACCTTTGCCTACTCTACCTAACAGGTAACATAACCAGCCCATTTACTGATGTATCCAACTGGTCATTATTCAGATATTATAACTAACGGGTAACACACACATAAATGTATGAAAAAATGTTTTCTCACAAAAATATCAACATTCGATGACTTGTATCTTACAGCATTAAGGCGTTGTCAAGGATAAAAAACAACATTAATGTATATTGCTTTTATCTTTTTATTTTCAACCAATTATTAGAAAAAGTGAATAGTGTTGTTTCTATCGGTTTATGCCCATCGATAATTTGTTTCAGGAAGAGACGTGAAGGGAACTGACAAGGCAAACTTATCAACACCTGGCTTGAGCCAAAATTCGAAGAGCAAATCGCCATCACCAACCGTAATTACTCATGGTGTTCAAAACATTGATAATGAATAAGGATACCCTCTGGGCGTGGTGTTAGTTCAAGATTTCGCAGAATATTACGCAGTAAAGAGCATCCACACTCTACCATATATAATTAGAATACGGGTGCTTTTTACTGCGGTAAGTGTATTCCGCCAAAATGGTCAGTCGGGAAACAACTCCAGACAAAGCAACGGTGGTGTCATTGTAAAATGAAAATCCCAAAGTTGCGTAATACTGCTGGTGCCTCTTTGTTCAGGATGTTTAACCGCATGTTTCTTTTTCTCACAATATCATAGGCACTGCTGCTGTCAAATCGTTTTCCTGATAATGTCTTAAACCCTTGGGTATTCAAATAGTCAGATATTTCTCTGTCATTATTTCCTCTGCTGCGCATGTCGCTGATGGTGTTATAGAGATGCTTTTGTTCATTTGAATAGCGTGTATCTCGCAGATTTCTTTGTGGAATGAGGTCAAATGTAAGGAATGTTTGAAGATAGGGTTCCTGAACCGAATTTATCAGTGACTGTCGAATAGCCCCGCTGACAAGCATTTTTTTCAACAAGAGTGGTCACGTCACTCTTGTTGTTTGTGCTTCCCATTGTTCAAGTATCTTTCTTCGCTTGATATTTCTAGTTGGCAGAAGTCGAGCTGGGAGCTGTCAGTTCAGTGAAGCATCTGCTTCTTTTTTTCTGAAATCTATCTTCAGCCATTGATTGTGATCGCTTCAGCAACCCTCATTCCTGCAAGAAAAAGAGGAAGAATAACCCCTTTCTGGTAATTGCCGATTTCTCAGCGTTAGCGAGTCTCCGAGTTGAAGGACGTTGGTTTCCATTTTGTTGTCGAAGGCGAACGGAAGACGAAGTTTCATGATATAATGCCCGTCGCTGATTTTTGTAATGGCAGTATGCTCTTCGTGATAGAAAATATCAAGAGGATTTGTATCCCCGTAGACCACTTCGCCAACCTCTTTCAGCATCTCAAGCCCGAGTACCTCACGACGGAAAAGAGGTACCTTGGTAATCGGGATGGGAGCAAATGAACGTTCGATCTGCTCAATATATTTATGCTGGATGTTCTTCCATTCATCCATGTACTGACCGTCAATTTCATTTATGAAGACCCGGTTAATCACGACCTGATCAACCGTGATACCGTAAAGGTTGAGGTAGGTGAGTGCCCGCATCGACTCCTTTATAACCATCTTCTCCGGGTTCATGACAAGCCTGACCGTTGTTTGTGTCCCATCGGACAAGAGAGCGATAATGCCCTCGACTGAAGTAAAGAGGTGCTCGATCTGGTCATAGACCTCTGTTTCGGGCACAAGGTCATGAAGCCTGCCAATTTTTTTTGACAGTGGGCGTATTAACGGTTTAACAACAAATTTTTCAAGGGTCCTTATCATCTTCAGCATCCATCCGAACGTTTCGGGCAGGGAGAGCAGCCGGAGAGTTTCGCCGGTCGGGGCGCAGTCAACAACAAGAAGGTCGTACTCCTTTGATTCGCTGTATCGCTTAATATAGGAAAGCGAGAAAAGCTCCTCCATACCCGGAAGGACACCCATCTCCTCGACATAGATACCCTTGATTCCCTGTACCTCCATGATGTGGGCAAAGTGAGCCCTCACAACCTCCCAGTTCAAGGTAAGGTCGCCATAGACGCTAACTTCCTGTCCAAAAAGTTTTTCAGAGATTTTGATGGGAGAAGGCCCGAGCTCGATGTCGAATGAATCCCCGAGACTGTGTGCCGGGTCGGTAGAGATCACAAGAGTATTAAAACCCATTGACGAAGCCTTGACGGCAGTGGCAGCAGCGATTGA
Organism: uncultured Chlorobiaceae bacterium; assembly: GCA_903904495.1. Taxonomy (GTDB): domain Bacteria; phylum Bacteroidota; class Chlorobiia; order Chlorobiales; family Chlorobiaceae; genus Chlorobium. Next base: position 2,271 of record CAIVCU010000125.1, on the reverse strand, counting down.
AGTTTTTCCTACCCCTCCTTTTCCGGTGAAAATAATGGTTCTCATCTATTAAAACCGTAAGGTCAGTTAGTGATGATAAAGAGCTGTAAAAAAAATGTAACGTATTCCTCACGCTGAAAATTCATTGTTCAGCTTTCACCCCCTCTATCCTGTCGGGTATATGTTTGATTATTGACTTTATTCTTTTTCAAAGCGACAACACGGCACCGAAGTTATATTTCCCTTACACTAACGGCTATCTCTATTTCCGCTTTAGATATACGAAGAGTGAGCCCAATATATTGTATTGCAGTATTATGTGTTGAAAATGGCATTTTCTTTTCCTATTACGGGAATTCTTATGCCTAATTGCCCGTTCAGTAAACGGTTAAGTTGCATTTTTGTGAACGTGTTTTTTCACTACAACTGAATTAGTATATGAAAGGTCATATAGTTATTACCGGAGCTACCGGCGTCATAGGCGCTGAACTTGTTCTGAAGCTGATTAATCGGGGAGAAAAAGTCGTTCTGCTCTCCCGTTCACCAGAGAGTGCGGCAAGGAAAATATCAGGTGCTGCCGGTTATATCAAGTGGGACCCGTATATGGAAAGCGGCGAGTGGACCGGCTTTATTAATGGAGCAAAGGCCGTCATTCATCTTGCTGGAAAGCCCCTGCTTGAAAGTCGGTGGAATGAAGCTCACAAGGAAGAGTGTTATAATTCAAGAATTCTCGGTACACGGCATATGGTATCTGCGATTGCCGGTGCGACCGAAAAACCGCAGGTTTTTATTTCTGCATCTGCTATTGGCTACTATGGCTCTTTTGATCGCAGTAGTGATTCACCGGATATTGTCGAGTCAGGCTCTAAAGGAAGGGATTTTCTTGCGAAAATCTGTATCGATTGGGAAAAGGAGGCACTTGAAGCTGAAAAAACAGGAGTGCGTCTGGTCCTTTTGAGAACCGGAATTGTGCTGTCAACAAAAGGGGGTATGCTGCAGAAAATGCTTACACCCTTTAACTTTTTTCTTGGCGGGCCCATTGGGTCAGGTTTACAGTGTATATCCTGGATTCATATCGACGATGAAATTGCCTGCATTCTTGAAGCGATCGATAATCCTTCATATACCGGTCCGGTCAATGTCGTCAGTCCTGAACCGGTTTCCATGAAAGCGTTTGCCTCTCGACTAGGTGAGGTTCTTGGTCGGCCATCCCTGTTACCCATCCCGAAATTAGCCGTTCAGCTTCTTATGGGTGAAGGTGGCGAATATGCCGTGAAAGGCCAGAAAGTCAAGCCCGGTTTTCTGCAGACTCACGGGTTTACTTTCAGATTCCCGGATCTGGTTGAAGCACTTGAGGACCTTGTGAAAAATAATAAATAAACAGATTCACGAATAGTACATAACAAAGGAGTGTTTTATGGGCACAAAAGGACGGGAAATTGTTGGAGAGAATCTCCCTCGCGTACTTGAACTGCTTAACAAGGCATACGCGGACGAATGGCTTGCCTATTATCAGTACTGGCTTGGATCAAAGGTGGTTAAGGGGCCAATGAAAGATGCCGTGATTGTCGAACTTCTTCAGCATGCAGCAGATGAGCTCCGTCATGCCGGCATGATAACGACAAGGATCATTCAGCTTGGCGGGACGCCAATTACCAGCCCACGCGAGTGGTTTACCTGGTCGAACTGCGGATATGCTTCTCCCGATGATCCTTTTGTTAAAAAGATTCTTGAGCAGAACATCTCTGGCGAGCAGTGTGCGATTAATGTATATAACAGCATTATCGGGGAGATAGGGCTCAAGGACCCGGTTACCTATAATCTTGCGGTTCAGATTCTTCAGGACGAAGTCGAACATGAAGAGGACCTGCAGGCTCTTCTCGAGGACCTTGGTGTTTTTCTAGTAAAGCCGTAACGGGTGTTTCATTTCCCCGCTATACTGACAAAGCCAGACAGTTCCTGTTTTCTGTCCGGCTTTGTATAGTGATAACTGAAAAGTTTAATAGCGCTCTCTTCTTTCCGGTCTTTCTTCGCGAGGTCTCGCCTCGTTTACCTTTATAGTGCGGCCTTTCAAATCTTTGTCATTCATCGATTCGATGGCTTCACGGGCTTCACTTTCATTTGGCATGTCAACAAATCCGAACCCTTTGGAACGGCCTGAAAATTTGTCGTTTATGATGTTCGCGCTGTCAACCTGTCCGAATTGAGAGAATGCATCACGAAGATCATCTTCAGTAACAGTGTAAGGCAAATTACCAATGTAAATATTCATTGTTAGTCTCAGTAAGCATG
>CAIVCU010000124.1 GCA_903904495.1 uncultured Chlorobiaceae bacterium | reverse complement strand
TTTAAGATTTAAAAATGCATGTTATCGTTCTTCATGCAAGACCTTAAAAAAAGAATGATTGATGAAAAATAACATATCCCTCGTCGCCCCCTTGATAAAACAAGACAATAACAAGAATCAACTGTTTTTAAAACCACATAAATTCATATAAATTAATACTTTACCGACCGCTCCGAACCGATCCATAATGGTTTTCGGGATTATGTCAAGCAATCATGAACATGAAGAGCAGGTTTTTTTCCTAGTTGTAATATCAAAACCAATTGAATAACCCTATTATTACCAAAAAGTTTACAGATGCTGTGAAGAAGCTTTTTGACAAATATTTGCTCAGGTACAATCAAAAAGTTTTGGACATAGTCGAACAGGCCGAACCAAACCTGCCGGTAATAGGTTTGTTCGCTACTGTCGGTTATCCGCTCTTTTATATTGTCTGGAATGAGATTTTACCCCAACCTTACGAAAATCTTTTACTGCGTCTGATTGAAGCATTTATAAGCCTTCCCTGGCTTTTTTATCCCTATTTAACGAAAAAATTAAGAACTTTTTTCCCTGTTTATTTTATTCTTTCCGTCCCTATACTTCTGCCATTCTTTTTCTATTTCATGCTCCTGAAAAACGAGTGGTCATTTGCCTGGGCGATGTCAGCAATGGGAGGTTTATTCATTCTAATCCTTCTCATTTATGACTGGCTTCTCATCTGCATCATAACAGCTCTTGGCTTCGCATTGGCTTATGGGGCTGTATTCTTTCTCGACGGGTATGTTTCATACGCTCATTTTCAATGGGATTATATTCCAACTTATTTTTTCGCCCTTTTAGGAGGGATTATCGTGAGTCATAGAAAGCAAAGCGCTCACAAAACAAAAATATCTCTTTTGAAAAGCCTGAGCGGCAGCATTGCCCACGAAATGAGAAATCCGCTTAACTCCATTACTAATGCAATCGCTTCAGTTCATGCCAAGTTACCAGAAAAACCAGATGTTGATTCCGCTTCTGAAAGTTACAATATCAGCCATTCCGGCCTGGTCAGCATTCATCATGTCATCGAAGAGAGTTCAAACACTCTGAACAGGGCTAATAAAATCATCGATTCGATTCTGACAAGCATGCAGGGTGGCGAAGTATCTACAAAAAACTTTGTCCGTATTAAGGCAACCGATGCAATCAAAGCTGCTGTAAACAGCTTTCCCTACTCCGATCCCGTTGAAAAAAAGTTAGTCAGCGTCAATGAGACACAGAATTTTGATTTTTTCGGTGATCGAGACCTCTTTTTTTATGTACTCTTTAACCTGTTGAAAAACTCGCTGTACTATAAAAGTAAACGTGATTTTTGCATAGAAATAACTTCAGAGTCAATTCCTTCAACGAACTTTATCAGGATAAGGGACACTGGTCCCGGAATACCGAAAAACAAAAGAGAGCTGATATTCGATAACTTCTACACTTCAAATAAAAAAGAAGGCAACGGGCTTGGCCTGTCATTCTGCAGAAGGGTTATCGAATCGTTCGGGGGAAAAATTGTCTGCAATTCAAAAGAGGGAGAGTGGACGGAGTTCACTATTACACTGCCGAAATATGATTCCAAAAAGGTGCAGGATATAAAAACCAACATCCTCAGAGGAAAGCGGATCCTTATTACCGATGATCAAATCAGCAATCGACTGATTCTTTCAAAATACTTATCGGAAATGGCCTGCCAATATGACCTGGCTGAAAACGGCAAGCAGGCTATGGCCTTACTTTCAGAAAATCGCTATGACCTGATTTTTATGGATTTTGAAATGCCATTGCTGAATGGTGATAAGGTTGTAAAATTTATCCGCTCCGCACAGGACATCGATCCCTCTCTGGCATTTCATTATCTTCAGACACCAATTATCGGCATTACCTCTCTTCCAGAGGCTGAAGCAACAGCAAGGGGACGGAATTGCGGAATGAATGAAGTGCTTGCAAAACCAATCAAAAGTCCTGATATCAAAAGAACCATTGAACGGTACTTTTTTTCGGAATTATCATTCATCAAAAACGACCAGGAAGAGATCCTATCGGGCAAACGCATTCTCCTTGTTGACGACAATGAAACAAGCAGAAAATTCATGAGCATGGTGCTCAAGCATTACGGATGCACCGTAGAACAGGCCATACATGGCAGAGACGCCATAAATACCCTTGAAGAGGAGGATTTCGATCTGGTGCTGATGGATGTTGAAATGCCTGTCATGAACGGTATTGAAGCAACCAAAGCCATAAGAAGTGGTGAAAATTTCAACCGCTTCAGTTTTTTCAACACTATTCCAATCATAGGTCTGACTGGAAATACAGATGAACAAAGCTCGCTTAAAATGAAAGAGGCCGGAATGAACTATCATCTCGGCAAACCTGTATTCAAAGATGAGCTCATATCAGCCATTGCAGTGATGCTGAAAAACCATACATACCGAAACAAACCCATGAATAGTAAAAATTCACTTGAACCGGAACAAAACGAAGCGATGTTCTGGGAAGCTGTTAAGGATGAAAAAATGTTAGACCTCTCAACCATCAATAGCCTCAAAGAAATCGGTGGTGAGGAGTTGATTGAGAGTCTTTTCGAAACGTTCATTACAGATTGCGACAAACTGGTAAAAGAACTTGCGGAAGCTGGTGGCAGGAAGGACATGAAACAGTTTGATCAGATCCTCCACACACTGAAAGGCTCGACAGGCAGTATTGGTGCCAATAAAATGTATGTGCTTTCCAAATACCTCAACGAGGGCTCACATAAGGGTAAATGGCCCGAAAACGAGTCCTGGATGACGATTTTTAAAGAGGTCTATGACGAAACGGTGAAAGAACTGCAGAACCTGGCTAGGCATTGAAGCGAATACTATCATGGGGAAAACAGTACTGATCGTTAAAAACATCACCCACGAAGGACCGGGACTTCTTGAAACTGCACTTTTTGAGAGAGGGATTGCATGTAACTCGGTTGACCTTGCTGCTGGAGAGCTCTTTCCTGACCCTCGTCAGTTCAATGCAGTCATCGTACTCGGAGGCCCCCAGAGTGCTAACGATGAAACCCCGGCGATGCAGCTTCAACTCCGGCAAATTGATCGGGTATTACATGAGGAAATCCCCTACCTCGGCATCTGCCTCGGCATGCAGACTCTTGTGAAAGCAGGCGGTGGAAACGTCGTGAACTGCCAGATAAAAGAGATCGGGTTTAATGACCGTGAGGGTAACATATATCGCCTGGAACTTACCCCCTCCGGCAAAGAAGACCCGCTTTTTGACGGCCTGGACAACAATTTTCCGGTTTTTCAGCTTCACGGAGAAACCGTTGAACTTGCATCATCGGGAATGGAGTTGCTGGCAACCGGTAAATGCTGCAGAAATCAAGCGGTAAGAGTGGGAAATAATGCGTATGGTCTGCAATGCCATTTTGAAATGACCGACAGAATGTTTTCAGAGTGGATCGGTATCGATAGTGATTTGAAGCGTTTGGACCGCATCACTCTCATAAAACAATTTGAGAATCTCCGCAAAGAATATACCGCGACCGGACTGAAACTTATGAACAATTTTCTCACCCTTGCAGGTCTTGCCTGAACCACACCGTTTTATGATCGACCCCAGACGCACTAGACTTTTAAACGTCCGCAATGACGTTCTTGGACCGGTTATCTACTGGATGTCCCGCGACCAGAGGGTCCATCATAACTGGGCGTTGCTGTTTGCGCACAGAAAAGCAAAAATCCTGCAACAGCCACTTGTTGTAATTTTTACGCTGGCACCATCGTTTCTTGGAGCTCCGCTTCGGCATTACGATTTCATGCTCCAAGGTCTGAAAGAAGTTGAAGTCAGCCTTAGAGAACTCAATATTCCCTTTTTTCTCCTGCAAGGGGAACCTGTAACAGAACTTCCCCGCTTCGTCAAGAAATTGAAAGCCGGAATAGTCGTCACCGATTTTTCACCATTGATTATTTCCCGAACATGGAAAAAAACAATTGGTAAAGAGCTTCTGATTCCACTATACGAGACCGATGCCCACAACATCGTTCCCTGCTGGATTGCTTCTAACAAACAGGAGTTTGCAGCCAGGACTTTCCGACCGAAAATAACATCACTCCTCAAGGAATTTCTTACAGAGTTCCCGGAGCTTACTCCGATTGATTCAGCAATGGAATACATCCCTGTTACATGGAGTGATATCTACCAAGGGTTGAATGCCGACCCAATGGTGCAGCCTGTGCATGGGCTGAAACCGGGGGGAAAAGCTGCAAAGACATGCCTTGAAAGCTTTTTGAACGACAGGCTTTCTTCATATTCGGTAAATCGAAACGACCCGACTACCGGAGCAACGTCAAATCTCTCTCCCTATCTGCATTTCGGCCAAATCAGCGCTCAGTACTGCGCTATGAGGGCTTCCCGGAGTGATGCCTCTGAAGCCGACAGGAAAGCTTTTCTTGAAGAATTGATTGTACGCAGAGAGCTGTCAGATAACTATTGCAACTACAACGACCTTTACAATTCATTTGACGGTCTGCCAGCCTGGGCAAAAGAAACCCTTGAGAAGCATATCGCCGATAAACGGGAGTACCTCTACACATCGGAAGAGTTTGCTCATAGGGCAACGCACGAAAAGTTATGGAACGCCGCGCAGCTCGAACTGGTAAAAACCGGCAGGATTCATGGTTATATGCGTATGTACTGGGCTAAAAAAATTCTTGAGTGGAGTGAAACCCCCCGTCAGGCATTTGATACGGCCATCACTCTAAACGATCGCTATGCGCTTGACGGACGGGATCCTAATGGATATACCGGCGTAGCATGGTCAATCGGCGGGCTTCATGACCGTCCATGGTTTGAAAGGGCTGTTTATGGCAGAATCCGTTATATGAATGCTTCCGGTTGTGCCAGAAAATTCGATATCAAGCGATACATCGCGCGATTTGAAGGAGAGGAGCTTTTCCCTTCCTGAAAGCAGGGGGACCTTCAGGAAGAATGTAAGCTATCAGGCAAGAGTTTTTTCCTCTAAGACCAGATCGATTGTTCGACGGTTAATATCCACACTGTTCACTTTGACCTTTACTCTCTGGCCGATCTGAAGGCGTTTCTTGCGACGTTTTCCTATAAGGGAATAGGTTGCCTCATCATATTCATAGTAATCATCGGTGAGATTACGCATGTGCACCATCCCTTCAATAGCAAAATCCACCATTCTTACATAGATACCGTAATCGGTAGCCCCGGAAATAATACCGGAATAAACCTTGCCGACATGGGAGTCCATGTATTCAACCTGCTTGAGCTTGATTGATTCGCGTTCGGCCTCAACTGCACTTTTTTCCCGTTCGTTGGAGATCTGGCAGACCGTGCGGATTTTATCGGTCAGTTCGGCAAGCCGCTCGGTCGATATTTTTTTACGTTTTTTCCGCAGGGCCTCGTATTCAAAAAGCAAACGGTGAACGATCAAATCGGGGTAGCGTCTGATCGGGGAGGTAAAATGGGTGTAGTGTTCAAAGCCAAGGCCATAATGACCTACGTTGTCGCCGGTATAGACCGCCTTTGACATTGAACGCAGCACAAGCTCATTCACAAGGAACTCAATATTCGTGCCCTTAACCTGCTGAAGCAGCTGACGAAGAACAGGAGCTGCGACAATCGGACCTTCTTTCCCTCGATTCAGCTTGAGATCAAAGCCAAGTCTTTTAACAAAATTGGCAAGAATCAGCACTTTTTCCTGCTGGGGGGAGTCATGAACCCTATAGATGACCGGTTGCGGTTCTTTCTTGTTCTCCTTGAACGTTTTGGTCAGGTATTTGGCCACTTTGCGATTGGCAAGCAGCATAAACTCTTCGATAAGTCGATGGCTTCCGAGGCGCTCTTTTTTTATGACTTCAAGCGGTTCACCTTTAGTGCCAAGTTTGAAACGCACCTCTTCGGTTTCGAAATCGAGCCCGCCATGCTTAAATCGTTTTTCACGCAGGATGACACTGATACGGTCGAGTAACTGGAGCTCTGTAACGTAATCGCCTTTGCCCTTCTTTAAAATCGCTTCAACATCTTCGTAGGCAAAACGACGTTGGGAGTGAATTACCGTTTTATGAAACTCGTGCTTGCGGACTTCACCGTCAGCAGTCATGGTAAAAAAGACTGAAAATGCCATCCGGTCAACGCCT
>CAIVCU010000123.1 GCA_903904495.1 uncultured Chlorobiaceae bacterium | reverse complement strand
GTCCCATGATGGCCTATGCGGGTTCGGTTCAGTCCCTTTTCTGTAATATTTTTCATCCTGACTGACCACTTCCATCTCTTCAGTCATTTCGTAAATCTGGATAATAAACGGGACGCTTCCCACACGACATATTGTCACTCTCATAGGTGACCACTGCTCTCTGAGAGTAGAATATTCCTCGCGTTTCTTTTTTTTGGGGACCAAATGGAGATCAGGAGTGCTTGATCTGAAGTTTTCATGATGCCCTGCAATCATCACCGGACACCCTGCTTTTTCAAACGCCCTATAGAGTTTATTGGCAAAAATGAACGCGCTATCCAAACCGGTTTTCCCCACCAGGATGTATGGAAGAAGATACTTTCTCGGCTTGTAGTGCCCAGTATCAGCCCAATACTTGCTCTCAGTCAGGACTTCGCGGACATGAGGGAGCAAGGGATGTGTTATCAGTTTAGAGGCGGCCTTGCGAGAAGTCGAAGGATGCACGTATGATGGATCCGGTGGCTCAACCTCAAATATTGATTCCCAGTAAGAAGCATTGATATTCCATCGAGACGGGGTTCCCTGCTTTGCATTCATAAGCTTTGGCTTGGGCTGCGGCTTGCCAGCTTTCAACTTCAGCCAATACCCTCCTGCAGGGCATGGGACATCCATCTTCTTGCAAGCGTTACCCAATTGAGATGATGAAACACCCAATTGGTTGGCCGCCTCCGATAATGGAAAGTTCCAAACAAAATCGTAGAGCCAGTCCCTTGTAACCGTGCAATACATCTTAAGCATGCAGAGAACAACTTTTCTGATTTGCAAAATGTGAAGTTATCACCCAGCAAAACACCTTTCAAGTATTCTTGTGACTGGATAAATGCACTTTTTTTACAAATTAAACAGAAATCACCCGAAAACGTACCCCGAACCCATGTGTGACCAAAATGCCACTATGGGAACCTGAAGATTATACCGGAGGCTTTATACTCGAAAGAAGAAGGAATGCACTTCTATTTTTTTTGATGTCACGGAGGGGCATTTTACGCTAGATGAATAAGGTAAGCTGCTGCATAAAAAGATCAACAAATTTGAGCTTTTAATTCTGCTATTCGGTAAGGTTGTAGATTATATCCAGAACCCCTCATCCATTACAATAGGATAACAAGTTTGCAGAGCTCTTCATCCGGAATCTGTCTTTACCGAATCAATTTTCCTTAATGAACTTGCGGATACGATGGTGTGGATGGGCGGGAATATGGTTCAAAGCACACTCAATTCTCTCTACACCACACAACATTGACCCTTATGAATACAAGCTATCGCAGCTTTGAAAACAGTATTACGAAAAGAAGCGGGGCGGGAACTGTTTTCTAAAGCGAAGGTGATTTCAGGCCTCAAAATCGTACGACTTGTAAATCTTGACAGATACTCTGAGGCTCAACCAGTAGGACATTTTGATTGAATGAATTCAAACATTGGACGGAAAACTTCAAAGCATTGTGGGTTCAAAGTAGGTACAACATCTTTAGCAAAGGACGTTTTCTCTTTATCAGATTTAAAAACGATTTTACTGCCACCTACACAAGGTT
>CAIVCU010000122.1 GCA_903904495.1 uncultured Chlorobiaceae bacterium | reverse complement strand
CCTACGGAAAATTTTTGGAAGTTTTCATTGATGGGCACTGGTGGGTAGTTGGTGATGCTTTGGAAAACGTTGGAAAAACAACGAAACGTTTACTCGTTAATGCATATCCTTTCATTTACGGAGGTTCGGGATCAACAGGGTTAAGAGGTTCATCACCTGAAGTATCCGGTTTTGCCAAACCTTGCAAAGACATTGAAAAACGATTCAAAGATTAAGAGTGCACAATCGTTTCATCTTCTTTTTAAAACGAGGCTTTAAGCCTCGTTTTTTTATTCCCCATTGTTCACTTCTTACGACGCCCCTTTCGCACGCTCATTTGCCATGCAATATTTTCTATAAATTGTACATTGTAAAACTGGTCGAACTTCAGCAACAGTAGACGCAAAGCTACAAAACAATACCATTTGAGCATCGGCATGAAAGCTACTCTGAGCTGCAGCAAATTAAAAAAGATCTACAACAAACGGGAAGTTGTCAAAAGCTCATCCATAGAGGTGAAGCAGGGTGAAATAGTTGGGCTTCTAGGGCCGAACGGCGCAGGAAAGACCACAACGTTCTATATGATTGTCGGTCTGGTACGTCCAAACGGTGGAGATGTATTTCTGGATTCGACAAACATCACCCGCTTTCCCATGTACAAGCGGGCACGTCTTGGTATTGGTTATCTCCCCCAGGAAGCTTCCGTGTTCCGTAACTTGACGGTTGAGGAAAACATTTTGAGTGTGCTTGAATTCACCTCCCTTTCAAAAGCGGAAAGAAAGGAAAAAACCGATATGATGCTTGAAGATCTCAACATTGCGGGAATTCGTAAAAGCATGGGATATGCCCTCTCCGGTGGTGAACGCCGACGTACGGAAATAGCAAGAGCCTTATCGCTTAACCCTAAATTTATTCTGCTTGATGAACCCTTTGCCGGAGTTGACCCTATAGCCGTTGAGGATATCCAGCAGATCGTTGAAGGACTTGCCAAACGCGACATCGGGGTGCTCATAACAGACCACAACGTGCATGAAACCCTCTCCATCACCAACCATGCATACCTGCTTTTCGATGGCAGTATTTTCATGCATGGCAGCCCTGAAGAGATAGCCTCCAACCCGGAAGTACGGAAAATGTATCTGGGTGAAAAATTTACCCTTGACAGATATTAGGCAACGTTCATATATTCAGTATATGCAACTTTCTATTCCACATTCAGAGTTTTGTATAATAAGTCAAGCTTCCCTTTTGGTTTGCTCTTCCCTTTATGAAACAACATCGAACTGAACTGCCGGAGTCAATGCATCAATGAATATTCTTCTGATCTACCCCGAATTCCCAGACACCTTCTGGAGTTTCAAGCACGCCCTTAAATTTGTAAATAAGAAAGCATCGCTGCCTCCGCTTGGCCTGCTAACAGTAGCTTCGATGCTGCCTGAAAGCTGGGAACGGAAACTCGTGGATCTTAATGTTTCTGCCCTTACAGCAAAAGACATTGCATGGGCTGACATGGCATTCATAAGCGCCATGGCGGTACAGCAGGAATCGGCAAGAAAAATCATTGAACTGTGCAACAAATCGGGCCTGAAGGTGGTAGCGGGCGGACCACTTTTTACTTCGGAACTGGAAGCATTTCCGACAGTCGATCATTTTGTGGTGAACGAAGCTGAGCTTACTCTTGAGCCTTTTCTTGAAGATTTAAAAACCGGAACGCCTAAAAAAATCTACACATCAGAACTCTTTCCGG
>CAIVCU010000121.1 GCA_903904495.1 uncultured Chlorobiaceae bacterium | reverse complement strand
GAGCAGTTATAAGAATCTGAACGACACCGCCAACAAGAACAATGTTCCGCAGTTTTTTAAGATCATCAAGTGAAAACTCCAGACCGATCGTAAACAAGAGAAGGATGACGCCCAGTTCTGCAAGTGTAGCAATCAGTTTCTGGTCATAGACTGCGCTAATACCCGACGGGCCGATAAGAATACCGGTAAAAATCAACCCGATAACGGGAGGGATCTTCAACTGCTGGAAAACCAGAATAATTGCTACTGCAAGTGCCCCTATAAGAACCAGCTCACCAAGAAAATCAAATTCATGCATAGAAAGAAAGTGCTGAGTGCTGAGTGCTGAGTGCTGAGTAAAAAGTAGTGTTTTACTTGTGATGCGACTTTATTTCCTTACGGGATCTTTATTTATAAGGAAATTAAAATATACGGAAAAGTATTTTTTCAGGACAGCCGTGAATATTATAAAAACAGAGCCTATAGGCATAAGAGAATGGAGCGAGTTAATCAAGCCACGCATTATAATGTTTGATAATGAATACTTACATTGGCAATTCAGCATACGCTGTAACTGAAGATGATCTTCATGATGAAGATTTTTCAGGTCGCTCTATAACAGGTAACGAGGCTGAGCCAACTGAGAAAAGGCAGGCAAGAAGATATCTCTCCTGAGATTCAGCTGATCAGCATTTTAAACTTCAGTCAGAAGAGACTTTTACCCGGCTTTTTTATACCAAAGTTATTTATAGAATTCCCCATAACGTCAGCCAAGGAGTTTTTTATGCCTGTTCTGGTCGTCTATATCACGGCACTCCTTCTCTTTATCGCCATACTTCCACTCCCTCCGGAATTTTATTCTTTGCTGAGAGTCATCGCTGCAGGGACATTTGCATGGGGGGCGTACAGGAATTTCGGCAGGAAAATGGTATTACTGCCTCTGGTGTATACGCTGTTCACCATCGTGTTTAATCCGATCATGGAGATTAATCTGGCTAAGGAGCTCTGGATACCGATTGACATTGCTGCTGCAGCAGTGCTGCTCGCGACAAAAAATCATATCGCAGAATCATAATAAAGAGGAGAAATGCCGGGAGCAGTCGAAAAGAAGGCGGCTCAATGAACCGCCTTCTTTAAAATAATTGCAGGGATATTAAACCTGTACGAATTGTGAAGCAGTTGCGCCGCAAATCGGACAAATTGCCGGTGGCTTTTCGAGCTCAATGTAACCGCAGAACGGACAGAGCCAAACTTCTGTAGCCGTTATATCCTTACCGTTACGAACCGCTTCCAGTGCCTGTTTATAGAGTTCAGCGTGCTGACGTTCAGCCTTGAGTGCAAAAGCAAACATCTTTTGTGCCGGATGATTATCAGTTTCAGCCTGCTCAAGCATCGGAGGATACATTTCCTTATGCTCAAAGGTTTCACCACCGATAGCAGCCTGCAGATTGTCAGCTGTTGAGCCTACCCCTTTAAGAGCTGCCAAATGACCTTCGGCATGAATTGATTCCGCCTGAGCAGTTGTACGGAACAACTTCGCAATATTACTGAACCCGGCTTTTTCCGCTTCTTTTGCAAAAGCAAGGTACTTCTGGTTTGCCTGGCTTTCTCCGGCAAATGCTTCTTTCAGATTCTCATTTGTTGTTGACATAAACGTTGTTTCTCCTTTTATTTTCTTCAAAATGGCTAGTTTACAGTAACGGAAAAATAGTAATCATGGTTCTGCAATTATCCAACAGCAGAATTGAGCTAATCGTTTTTTTTATAAAAACCTTTTGCCTTGATAAGCTCTACCCACTCCCTTGCCTTTTTTTCAGCCGAAACTGATGGCATAGATTGAATAACATTGGCTATGTCCCTTAAGGCCAGCCTGCCTGTTCCTGGAAACTCAACCTCTCTTGGATCACCCAGAATCCATGTCTGCGGCTGCGTTGTCTTTCCTTTTTCAGGGTGGTCATACTCGATTGGCTGAAAGACCTCGTCGAGAGAGCGTTCTCTCCACTCATCGGCAGGGAATGTTATCATTGACGCGACATCACCCCGGGGGTTGAGCCTCGCACATCCTGCAGCAAGAATCAACGGAGTGCCGAAAACCGAGGTCGAATACTCCTTTGGAGTACCTGTAAAACCAGCCATTACTGTACCGCTGGCGATCCCGATATCCGGGCAGAATTTCATTGAATCATGATCCCCCATCCATCTGGCGACCTGCAGGGCATCAATAAAAGGGTCTTCGGAACCAAACCGTTTCGAGAAAAGCAGGACAAGGGCATTGTCAAGAAATCTTTCGAGAACACAGAAGCGCTCAACCAGAGAGGATTCGCGCATCCAGACAAGAAACATGTTGAGATAGATGAGCATTTCGGCAGGAGAGAGCTCGACGGAGAGTCGTGCAAAGTCTGAAATGCCCGCATAAAGCACCGTAGCTTCAAGTTCAATTCCCTTAATCGAAAAACAGCCGGAGTACTGATCATCAATTTCAACATCAATGGTCAACGGCTGGGAAATGAGAAAATCCGTAATGGTATTATAGCTGAATGGTGTTTTCACATTTCTGGAGTTACCCTTTATGCTGCTTCCAGTAGGAATCGATCTTGATCACAAAGTCGGGCAGCAGTTGAACCATGTCGAAAATTTCATCTTTCTTCAGAGACTTATAATCATCGGTGATTTTACTGAGAATCAACATCGGCATTACCAGCATCCCGGTCTCTTCATCAGTAAAGAGCGGCTTCCATGATTCATGGACCAGCTCAATCCCCATCGTGAATCCAAAAGCCCAATGTTCAATGGCAACATCTTTTTCCTTCCTGCCGGCATACTTGACCCGTTCAAACAACGGTATAAATCCGTCGGAGTCGGCATGAAGTTGCAGTGTAATGGAGTCCATATGGCGGACAAGAAGCTCACGTATCATTCCGGCATCAGCATCCGAAAGAGAACAGGGCTCATCGCTCGTTTCCTGATTCAGGATATAGGGAATCCAGATGTCCGGTTCCATAACCTCAGGACCGACTGCCAGTGCCGTCATATAACCGTCAACCATTTCAACTGAAGAGAACGACTCTTCGCCCTTCAAGTCAGAGAAAAGGAAACTTTTGAGCTTGGCAAACTCTTCAACAGAGAGCGGAGAGTGAAGGGATTCGGACAGGTTCATGTTATTTTGTGTATAGTGCAATATGGTATGTTTTATAAGGAACTATAATCCGACTTTTTTCAAATCCAATCCGTCAACAGAAAATACAAAGGTCCTTTCACCGTTTTGAGAAAACTGGGCGGAGATTTTCAGTTCTTTTGCGTTTTTGATTTGATTGATGAAATTTAGCGGTTCAGCAATAAATAACAAGTCACTCCTGCGGTCAGCCGGCTTTTCCACCTTAATCCAGATGGCATCTCCAGCATCAATCTTTACCCTTATTTGCTCTCCTGTGTAAAACTGACCCTTGTCAACGGCAAACAGAACTTCCGGGTCGCCACCTTTCACCTTTCGTATCATGATCAATCCGTGATTGACACCGTCATACGGAGATAATAAATTAATCGAGTTTCTGCTCCGCACTGTTGCGGAAGAGAGTTCATGCTGAACGCTATCGATGGTTATCTTTTCGTAGATCCATTGACCGGAAACTTCAGCGCCATCCAGCTTCGCTGCAAGCACCATGAGCAGGACAAGAATAACAACTTTTAAAAATATCCCCGTTTTTTGATGACTCGATATTATGCCCATTTTCGTTGAATGTCTTCTATTTGTTTGAGCCTTTCGTTTTTTTGCCTTAAGAGTTCAAGATCATCAGTGACGTCATATTCTATAAACAGACCGTAACTGTATTCATTGATTTTTTTTACCTGCTTTCTGTGCTTTTCACACACGGCAACCAGATCTTTGTGCAATTCGGTGTTGTCCATATCATTCCCTTTGGAATAGTTGATCAGTATGCCGCAAAATACGCAATGTTACGGTAGTTTAACATGATGTATTGAATCGTTCAGCTCCCGGCACTTTTATTCCTGCACCGGTAAAAAAAATGATCTGACGGAACGCTGGTAACGTTGGGATATAGGTAGAAAATCTATATATAGAATTTCATGCCCGCCAAGGGCTGCCCTGTTCATTTTTTCCCTGCTCTCATCATGTTCAAACCAAAGTTGTTATCAATTTTACCGGAGCTCACCCCTGACCGGATAATGAAGGATGTCGTTGCCGGCGTGATGGTTGGCATTGTTGCCTTGCCATTGGCGATAGCTTTTGCCATAGCATCGGGTGTATCGCCTGAAAAGGGTCTTATAAGCGCCGTTGTCGGAGGGTTTCTTGTCTCTTTTCTTGGAGGAAGCAGAGTCCAGATAGGAGGACCTACTGGTGCCTTTATTGTGATTCTTTACGGGATTGTCCAGCAATACGGCATTAACGGACTGATGCTGGCCACCATCATGTCAGGCATTATCCTGATGATCATGGGCTTCGCACAGTTCGGCTCACTGATCAAGTTTATTCCCTATCCGGTTATTGTCGGATTCACAAGCGGTATTGCCGTCATTATTTTTTCAAGCCAGATCAAAGATTTTTTCGGACTGAATATCGCAACGGTCCCGGCCGATTTTATCGGCAAGTGGACGGCCTATGGACAAAACCTCCAGACACTTGACCTTTCGAGTTTTTTGATCGGCATCCTTGCCCTTCTGATTATCATCTTATGGCCGAAAGTTTACCGGAAGATCCCGGGGTCACTTATTGCCATCATTGTTACAACATTGACGGTTCAATACTTTCACCTGCATGTTGCAACCATTGCATCCCGTTTTGGTGAAATTCCATCGATGATTCCCGCTCCGTCGCTCCCCTCTTTTGATTTTGCCACTATCCGCCAACTCATCATGCCGGCGACGACCATTGCCTTGCTCGGTGCAATCGAAGCACTGCTTTCAGCCGTTGTGGCTGACGGCATGATCGGAAGCCGGCACAAATCAAATATGGAACTGATTGCCCAGGGAGCAGCAAATATCATTACTCCCCTTTTCGGTGGATTACCCGTCACGGGAGCTATCGCACGAACGGCGACCAATGTCAAAAACGGCGGCAGGACACCGATAGCCGGTATGGTTCACGCCATAACGCTCCTCCTGATCATGCTGTTGTTCGGCAAGTGGGCTAAACTCATCCCTATGCCGGCTCTGGCTGCAATCCTTATTATTGTTGCGTGGAACATGAGCGAAATCAAGGTGTTCCGGGAGCTTCTGAAGAGTCCGAGAAGCGATGTTGTCGTGCTTCTGACGACTTTCGGCCTCACTGTTGTTTTTGATCTGACACTTGCCATTGAAGTAGGGATGCTGCTCTCCGTTGTTCTTTTCATGCAGCGGATGGCCCAACTCTCCAATGTCGGCGTCATTACCAAGGATCTGAAAGACAGTGATGAAGAGGAGGATCCCAACACTATTGTAACGAGGAAGGTTCCTGAAGGAGTAGAGGTCTTTGAATTTAACGGTCCATTTTTCTTCGGCGCAGCAAGCAAGTTCAGGGAAGCCATGCATATCGTTGAAAAGGCACCGAAAATCCGGATCATCAGAATGCGCAATGTGCTCTCGATCGATGCAACAGGCCTGAATCTGATGAGGGAGCTGCTGAAAGATTGCAGAAAAGCTGAAACCAGGCTGATTTTATCGGGCGTTCATGCCCAGCCGCTCTTCGCTCTTCAGCAATATGGTCTGTACGATGATATCG
>CAIVCU010000120.1 GCA_903904495.1 uncultured Chlorobiaceae bacterium | reverse complement strand
ATTGTTCTCGGTAAAACCATAGCGAACGAAGTCTATATTGCCGATTTGGCAGCCATGCCGCATCTCCTCATTGCCGGTGCTACAGGAGCCGGAAAGTCTGTCTGTATCAATGTTATTATATCCAGCCTGCTTTATGCCTGCGACCCTGATAAGGTGAAGTTCGTCATGATCGATCCTAAAAGGGTTGAGCTCTTTCAGTATCAGCATCTTAAAAACCATTTTCTTGTACGTTTTCCGGGTATTGATGAGCAGATTATAACCGATCCCCAGAAAGCGGTCTATGCGTTGAAGTGTGTGGTCAAAGAGATGGAGTTCCGTTATGAGACTCTGGAAAAAGCCGGTGTCCGCAATATCAAGGATCTCAATCGTCGTTTACCTGACGAGGCCCTTCCTTACATAGTCGTAGTCATTGATGAACTTGCAGATCTCATGATCACCGCCAGAAGGGAGGTTGAAGAGCCTATCACCAGAATAGCACAGCTTGCCAGAGCGGTCGGAATTCATCTGATCGTGGCCACTCAGCGCCCCTCGGTTAATGTTATCACGGGTATTATCAAGGCAAACTTTCCTGCACGAATTGCTTTCCAGGTGGCAAGCGGGGTGGATTCACGCACTATCCTTGACGGTTACGGAGCTGAACAGCTGCTCGGCAGTGGCGATATGCTCTATCAGCCTTCCGATCAGCCGAAAGCCATGCGAATTCAGGGGCCTTATGTCTCTTCCGGTGAGGTTGAAGAAATTACCTCCTTCATCGGTTCTCAGCAGGCATTGAAAACCATGTATGTGCTGCCGGTTCCCGATCAGCAGAAAGGCAGCGGGCTTCAGTCATCAGGAAGTCAGGACAGCGATGACAGGGACGAAATGTTTAATGATGCCGCCCGGCTTGTTGTGCTTCATCAGCAGGCAAGTGTCTCGATGCTGCAAAGACGTCTGCGTCTGGGATTCAGCCGTGCAGGAAGGGTGATGGACCAGCTCGAATTTAACGGGATTGTCGGTGAGGCTGACGGGAGCAGACCAAGGGAAGTCCTCATCAACGATGAAGACTCCCTGGAGCTGTTATTGAAAAACCTTGAAGGCTGAGGTAATTAAACCGACTCAACGCGTACAATTTCCGGATTTGCCTTTTTAATAGCCTGCTCAACTCCTGCACGCAGTGTAAGGGTGCTCATCGGGCATGACCCGCATGCTCCAAGCAGCTTCACATCAACAACAAAATCCTTGGAAATGCCTACGAGCTGACAGTCTCCTCCGTCAACCTGAAGATAAGGCCGTACGGTTTCAAGTGCGGCAATAACCCTGTCGTAAATCGCATCGCTATTTGGAAGATAATCCTTACTGGTACTCATGATATGATTGGTTTACAATGATTGAAAATGATGTTTGGTACACTGCCTGGAGACCTAATATTAAACCTCTCGCGCAAAAAAACAATATCAAAGTTATGATAGTTCCTCTACCGAAGCAGCATTCGTTATAGAAACTCTTCGGGCAATCTCCTTTGATGCTCTGTCGATAGCTTTCGATGGTGCAGAATCAGGATTCCCGAGAACGTAAGGAGTTCCGTTATCGCCACCTTCTCTTACAGCTCTGTCAATCGGGATTGCTCCAAGGAAGTTTAACCCATGGGTTTTGGCAAATATTTCTCCTCCATGGTGCCCGAAAATATAATCTTTTGTTCCATCCGGAAGCTCATAATAACTCATGTTTTCCACCAGCCCGAGAATAGGTACGTTTACCTTACGGAACATGCTGATGGCTTTTGATACATCCGCCAGGGCAACATCCTGCGGTGTTGTAACGATAACTGCACCGCTCAACGGAATGGTCTGGGCAATGGTGATCTGAATATCGCCGGTACCCGGAGGAAAGTCGAAAATCAGATAATCCAGTTCTTTCCACTCCACCTCAGTGATAAACTGCTTGATGGCAGTTGAAGCCATTGGACCACGCCAGATAAGTGCGGTATCGGGTTCAATGAGAAACCCGATCGACATGAGTTTTACGCCATACTTTTCAAGTGGAAGAATATTTTTTCCGGACATTTCCGGTTTCTTATTCTGCATGCCGAACATGGTTGGAATGCTTGGACCGTAAAGATCGGCATCAACCAGACCTACTGTCGCACCGGTTTTGGCAAGACTCACGGCCAGGTTAACCGCAAAAGTCGATTTACCAACTCCGCCTTTTCCTGATGCAACGGCAATAATATTTTTCACCTCTTTCAACGGCCGCTCATGATTGCAGTGATGGTGTCCGCATGATGAAGTTACTTTTGCGTTCATGGTAACCTCTACGCCGGCAGTCTCCGGCACATCTCTTCTGATTGCGTCAATACAGGACTGTTTGATCTGCTCCTTCATCGGACATGCAGGTGTGGTTAGTACTACGGTAAATGAAACATTGTTTTCAGCATCAATAGCGATATCCTCCACCATAGCGAGGGTGATAAGATCTTTTTTCAGGTCAGGCTCCTGAACGGAGCTAAGCGCTTCTATGATTTGCGCTTCCGTTACTGTCGACATACGATTTATTGATTTTGTTGTTGCTATAAAAAAGACGGTCTTATTTCAATCTCATGCCTTATTTCTGCATAAAACGCATCGAAATAGGAACTCCCTCCAGACTGAAATGCTCTCGCAGCTTATTTTCAAGAAACTTTCTAAAATTGTTCTGTACCAGCAGAGGGTCATTGCAGAAAAACGAAAATACCGGCCAAGGGGCATTGATTTGCGTCATGTACTTAATTTTCAGCTCTTTACCGGTTTTTGTAGAGACATGCGTTTGTGAAAGAGCCTCCTCAAGGAATTTGTTGAGAACGCTGGTAGCGATTTTGCGGGACCTGTTCTGACTGATTTCCTTGGCGGTGTCAATTGCCCGGTAAAGATTTTTTTTGGTCAGCGCCGAAATAAAGAGAACCGGAACAT
>CAIVCU010000119.1 GCA_903904495.1 uncultured Chlorobiaceae bacterium | reverse complement strand
TGTCAGCATTACCAGAGCTGCTGCTTTGTTGTTGATCCCGATTTCTTCAGCAGCCCTCGGCTCATCATGGTTTTCGAGAAAGCGACAGAGATGTTTCTGGTAGTTCCAATCTGCCAACATGTGTCCCGACAGCTTTTCAACATTGACAGGGGCACTGCATAGATAGTCGTAGAATGGTTTGTCATAGGTAAAGTCAAATCCCTGCTGCTGGAGCTCCCACTCCTTGTTCCAGTAAGATTCGGCAAGGAATAGAAAATCTGGATGAAGGTGCTTGACTGCCTTTATTGCGTCTGCCCAGAACTCATTTCTCATGGCGCCACCGAGGTTGCTCCATGTGGTGTTGAAAACGCTTTTAAGAACAAGCATGGCAACATCGCAGCGTACTGCATCGCAGATTGAACTTATCCTGAACAGGTTTTCAGTCATCATCGAGTGCGTTTCAGGCCTTGCGTAGTTGAGCTGAAGGGTGTCAGTCCATGGTGCAAAGTAGGGGTCTTTACCGTGTGCAAGATATTCCCCCTTGATATATTCAAAGCCGATTCCAGGGTCGTGACGTTGTTCTTCAATCGATACCGGGATAAAAAACTCAGGGTGTTCCGGGAGGTACTCATTGTCGAGAGCAAGATGATTGGGTACAAAGTCGAGCATCAGTTTTATGCCATTCCTGTTGAGTTTTTCGCGGAATAGAATCAGTTCGTCTTTTCCTCCGAGTGCTTCATTGACGGTGTATGAAGGTATGGAATAAGGCGATGATACTATATCGTCGGGTTTAACAAGTTGGATGTGCTCCAGGATTGAAGTTCGCAAGCCTGGATGTGCCGTGGCAATAGCTTTGCTGTACTGACTTGGTTGCCATATGCCCATCAGCCAGATGAAATCGAATCCGCAGGTTGAAAAGAAGGTGAACTCTTCATCGGGTATGTTGCCGAGGGTAACAGGCCGGTTATACTCTCTGCTTAGTTTTTTCAGCCAGATTCTGGTATTGATTTCGTAAACGAGAGGGAACATTACATGGATCAGTTTATTGTGTAATAGATTGCGGTCAAATATAGCAACTCTTAAACTCAAAAGAAGCAGGTTGGGCGCTAAAAACCCGAAATGGGGAGTGTCGATCTGTAGCATAGTGCTTCCGGAGCTCCCGTAATTTGTAAAACGGGGAAAGTTATGCGAAATTCCCACTGGATATTTTAGCGCAGGTCGGTCAGGTTGGAGGCGCTCTAACTGTTAACTGGTATTCAGAAGTTTTGACGGATTATTTAAATGATCTCAATGAAGTGCAGCGCAATGCTGTAATCGCTACAAAAGGGCCGGTTATGGTGCTTGCTGGCGCCGGTTCCGGCAAGACAAGGGTGATTACCTATCGCATCGCATATCTTATCAATAATGAGGGGATTGCACCCCGTAATATTCTGGCTCTGACCTTTACCAACAAGGCAGCCGGTGAAATGCGGCACAGGGTTGATACCCTGTTGCAAAAGGGGAGTTCCAGCGGATTGTGGATCGGGACGTTTCATTCGGTTTTTGCCCGTCTGCTCCGTAATTACATTGATCTTATCGGTTACGACAGGAACTTTTCGATTTTTGATTCGGATGACAGTAAAAGTCTTATCCGGCAGTCAATGGTTGAACTGGATATCTCTGTTGAGTCAGTCCCCGTCAATACAGTTCAGGGGATGATAAGCAGAGCAAAAAACAGCTTTATTCTTCCTGCCGAGTTCCATAGAAGTGCTTCGGATTATAACCAGCAGAAAGCATCGCAGATCTATGAACTCTATACCAGGAAACTGAAGGAAAACAATGCGCTTGATTTTGATGATCTGCTGATCAAACCGCTTGAACTTTTTAATGCCCATCCCGAAATACTCGCTGAACTGCAGGACTCTTTCCGGTATATCATGATTGATGAGTATCAGGATACCAACAAGGCGCAATATCTTGTTGCCAAAATGCTCGGGGCAAAGCACCGGAATATTTTTGTAGTGGGTGATGACGCCCAGTCAATATACTCATGGCGCGGGGCTGATATATCCAATATTCTGAATTTTCAGGATGACTATCATGATGCTTTGACCTTCAAGCTTGTTGAAAATTATCGCAGTACAGGAACCATTCTCAAAGCCGCAAACAGTGTGATCAGTCGTAACCAGCGACAGATAAAAAAAGAGTTGATTTCGCATCGTAACGAGGGTGAACCTCTGACGCTTATAGAGGCTTACAATGAGCGTAATGAAGCTGAAAAAGTTGGAGAGCATATACGCACGATGCGCGTGAAGCAGGACTATGAGTATCGAAGCTTTGCTGTTTTTTATCGTACAAATGCCCAGTCGAGGGTTCTTGAGGATATCATGCGACAGCACAAAATTCCCTATAAGATTTTTGGAAGTGTGTCGTTTTACAAGCGCAAGGAAATCAAGGATGCTGTTGCCTATCTTCGCTTTATTCTTAACGAACGTGATAGCGAATCGTTGTTGAGAATTATTAATTTTCCTCCCCGGAAAATCGGTGATGTCAGTATCGGTAAGTTGAAAGAATTTGCTGAGGAGAATGGGATCAGCTTGTATGATGCTATACGAAGGGCTGATGAAGGTGGCTTTCAGCCGCGCCTGGTCACCGCACTCCGTTCATTCAGCACTGTCATTGAAGCGCTTAAGGATCTGTCGGAGAAAGGAACCGTTTACGACGTTTTGAGTGAGCTGTTCAATTTGACCTCTATTCCATTGCTGCTGCAGGCTGAAAATACTCCCGAATCGCTGGCCCGGAATGAAAACCTTCAGGAACTTCTTTCAATGGCCAGGGATTTTTCCGACCACAATCCCGATAATGGTTCGCTTGGGGATTTTCTGGAAAATATCTCTCTCGCTTCTGACTATGAAGAGACACAGGATTCTGATAATTTCGTCTCTTTGATGACGGTTCATGCAGCCAAAGGTCTTGAGTTTCCGGTGGTATTTGTGACCGGTCTTGAGGAGAGGCTTTTTCCTTTGCACTGCTATGAGCCTGATGAGCTTGAGGAGGAACGAAGGCTTTTTT
>CAIVCU010000118.1 GCA_903904495.1 uncultured Chlorobiaceae bacterium | reverse complement strand
GCCATCTTCTGAAGAGCGTAGTGCGGGAAATCTGCACGCTACGTTGTGTGGGAGCAGGTACCGGGAGACCGGGCCTGCGACCCGGTGGGAACGGTCAGGTTGTCTGACCGCCCCTATCCCGATTCTCCTTACCTGTGTATTTTAGCTTTCTATCGACGCTATTTTAAGAAGCTATGCAAATACAGCGTCTTTCCGGCTTGACAACGTTCGTTTAGATGTTCTGAGTCATGACTATTGTGAGATTATTTTGTTCTCTACTTTTTCTTCTCTGCTCTCTTTTTTTTGTACCTCATGTTTCAGCTGAAACCTTACTCTGTGGCATAGACCGCCTTGAGTCGTCAGGATTCCTCAAGCTGTCAGGCCTGAAGGTCGGTCTTATTACCAATGTGGCCGGTGTCAACCGGACAGGGGAGGCGAATTATGCCATTATGCTCCGCAGCGGAGTGAGACTGAAGTTTATTATGGCTCCAGAGCACGGCTTTTCTGCAGATATCGAAGCTGGTAAACGGATTGGAGGTTCAGTTGTGCTTGATTCTCTTCCGGTGTTCTCGCTTTATGGGACATCAAAAAAACCAGATATCCGGCAGCTGAAAAGTATTGATATTCTTGTTTTTGATCTTCAGGATATCGGCTCCCGATGTTATACCTACATTTCAACCATGAACAATGCCATGCAGGCCTGTGAGGAGGCTGGCATCCCCTTTATGGTTCTGGATCGACCCAATCCGGTTATTCCATTGGCTCCATCAGGATTCATGCTGGCGCCGGGATATGAATCATTTGTAGGCGCTGTCGATATTCCTTTTATTCATTCAATGACGGTTGGTGAGATTGCAATGCTGTTGAAAGATCAAAAATTTAAACGACTTGATCTGAGAGTGATATCGATGTCCGGGTACAATCGGGACAGGTTTGCCGATGAGTACCCAGGGTTCCGGTTTATCTCTCCTTCACCCAATATCAGAAGTATTGAAACGGCAATAGTTTATCCTGCAACGGTGTTTCTTGAAGCGACAACTGTCAGCGAAGGACGCGGGACAGATGCACCGTTCATGCAGTGTGGTGCACCGTTTATCAATGGGCGGGAACTTGCGGATGCTCTCAAAGAGTACAAGCTGCCTGGTATTGTGATTGATGCCGTTTCTTTTCAGCCATTGTCGGGCAAGTTCAAGGGTGAACGCTGCGAGGGAGTGAAGCTTTCAATAACAGATAGAAAAACATTCATCCCTTTCAAAACCGGAACTGCGCTTCTTCTGGCCCTGCAGCGACTCTATCCAGAGAGAACAGGTCTTAAAAACGGAAATATTTTCTTCGACAGGCTTGCAGGTACTCCGCTGTTCCGGGAGATGATCTGCAAACAAGTACCGCTTGACGATATTATGAAGGAGAGCCGGAGGCAGATAGAGCAGTTCAGCCGGACAACTCCAGTTAAGCTGCTCTACCAGTGAATCACCTTTTTACCGGGCAATGTTTGTCCTGCCCTGCAGGCCGTTTTTTGAAAGCAGCACCTGCCACAGCTGAATTGAACGGGAACGAAAAGCACCGGAGAAGCTCAGAAGATAGTACCGCCACATGCGATGAAACCTTTCAGAATAGCTGGCTCGAAGAACCGGCCACTGTTTTTCGAAGTTCTCATGCCATGCTTTGAGTGTCAGAGAGTAGTCATAAGTGAAGACGTGCCAGTCTTCGAGTATAAAAAGGTCTTCATAGGTATTCGTGATCTGGCTTGCTGACGGAAGCATCGAGTTTGGAAAGATGTATTTACAGCTCCATGAATCGCCATTGGTGTTGGGAGCATTACTGCCTATGGTATGCAGCAGGGTTAAACCATCCGGTTTCAGACATCTGCTTATAAGGTCGAAATAGTTGCGGTAGTTTTTATATCCCACATGTTCAAACATGCCGATCGAATATATTCTGTCGAAGGAACCCTGCAGCTTGCGGTAATCGCTCAGCTCAATGGTTACCGGCACTCCTGCACAATGTTCTCGTGCAAATTTTGCCTGTTCGGTTGAAATGGTTATGCCGGTAACTGAAACATTATACTGTTCAGCTGCGAACCGGGCAGCTCCACCCCACCCACAACCGATATCGAGCAGCCGCATTCCTGACTGAAGCTGCAGCTTGTCGAAAATCAGGTGAAGTTTCTTTTCCTGGGCCTCATCAAGAGTGTCAGCCTCTTTCCAGTATCCGCAACTGTAAATCATCCGTTTGTCGAGCATTGCCTTAAAGAGGTCGTTGCCGGTATTGTAATGTGTTTCACCAACAGTGTATGCTCTTGATGGACGCTGCAGGTTATACGTTTTGCCGATCCATTTTCCTATGAACATTACCGGCGCAACTATTTTCTCATCGGCTTTTGAACTGATAAGCCGGAAAAGAAACTCTTCAAGGTCCTCACAATCCCAATAGCCGTCCATGTAGGACTCTCCAAGGCCAAGGTTGCCTTCTGTTATGGTGCGACGATAAACGACAGGGTTGTGTATGTGGATGTCCCATGGCCTAGTACCCCCGATTTTGATATCTGCGGCCTCAAAGATCTGCTCCAGCTGTTTTTTGCTGAAGTTGTCAATGACTTCACGAGAATGAAGTTTTACTGGAGGGTAATGGTTATCCCGGAACTCTGTTTGCCTTTTCAATACTGATTCCGGTCCCGGTCCGTTTTCCCTCTGACCCGAATGAGTGAAAATTTGTGTCATGAGTGGACAAATTTTTGTTCTTTGGCCTCCCTATGGTGCAAATTCAGAGAGTTTCTGCTCCATGGGGTGGAGGAAAACACTCAATCGGAATATACGTAAAATGGCCGTAATCGTCAAGCTTTATGAAGCTTGACGATGATGGTGCAAGTGGGGGAAAGAAAAAACCTGTGTTGAATTCTCTCGGTGTTTATGTAGCGGGCTACAGATTAGCCTTTTTCGGGCGTCCTCTTTTTTTCGAACCGGATTCTTTTTCTGTAAGTGGATCGGAGAGCTCTGGTTGTTCGGTTATGTCATCAGGTTCCACCAAGTGTTCATCAAGATGTTCTTCATGCAGTTCCGGGATTGCAATAAGGTCAAGGTCATCACTCAGTTCATCGATTGCTTCATAAGCCGGTGCTTGAGATTTACCTCGTGCACCGCGTTTGCTTTTCATAGCTGGCTCGATGAGTGTTATAACCTCGTTGATAGAAGAAAAAATGTAGAGCTGTTTGTCCAGATTCGTCAATTTCAGCAGATCTTTGATCTGCTTGCAGAGAGAAACGAAAATTGCAAGCCCTTGTGATTGATTGGAGAGTTGGTGAGCGAGCAGCATTGAACTGATGCCACAGGAATCGATGGCTTTGACTTGCGAAAAATCAATAATCAGGTTTTTGCTTTGCTCTTGGCTCACCAATTCATCAATTGCCAACTTGAATGAGTCGCCATGACGAAAATCGAACACCTCTTCCTCGATTTTCATGATGGTTAACTCTTTGCGGGTCGATACGGAGTAATTCATAAGGGTACTTCTGGTTAGCCTTTTGGAAAAAACCCGGAGCGGGCGGCACTCAGCTCTGTGTCAATAAAGGCATTTGTTCTGTCAGGATGATAGGCATGATATTACCGGTTGGTAAAAAAAACAGTGAATCTTTAATTTGAGCGCTTCAGGGCATGTGTGCCAGTCGGTCGGATAGCGCGGTACGTTCACTTTCGGTTTCAGGAGCGTCTACCCAGGTAACATTAAGTCTATTTTTAAAAAAAGTCAACTGACGTTTTGCGTAATTGCGCGTATGCTGTTGTATCAGGCTGATGGCAGTTGCAAACTCGATCTTTCCGTCAAGGTATTGAAAAAGTTCCTGATATCCCACCGATTGCAGTGCAGGTAATTTTTCCTGCCGAAGCATTGTCTGATATTTATGATGGAGCATTGCTGCTTCAGCTAAAAGGCCGGCTGCAAGCATATCCTCCGTGCGCTGGTTGATGCGGTGGTAGAGCGTTTCGCGGGGCATTGATAGACCCCAGGTAAGAAAACGGACTCCTGTCTGTGCTTTTTTTTCGCGTGACTGCAGTTCCGTAACGCTCTGCCCTGATATTTCGATAATTTCAAGGCTTCGAATGAGGCGCTGGGTCTTTGTGGCGTCAAGGGTTGCTGCCTGCTGAGGGTCTTTCTGGAGAAGTTTTTTATAGAGCTCGTTTTTTCCGATGCTTTCCAGTTCCTGAAGAAGCTTTTTCCTGATTTCAGGATTTCCGGGAGGCAGTTCTGCAAAGCCTTCAAGTAATCCTTCGAGGTGGAGGGTGGAGCCGCCGGTAACTACTGCGCGAACACCCCGGAGATGTACAGAGCGAATCCGATCCAGTGCTTCAGTGGCAAAATCACCTGCAGTAAATGACTCGTCGATATTTTTTTCATTGATGAAATGATGTTTTATATCGCGAAGGGATTCCTCTGAAGGTTTTGCCGAGCCGATGTCAAGCTCGCGGTATATCTGCCGCGAATCGGCGGAAATGATTTCAGCTCCGATTTTTTTTGCCAGTGCGAGTGCGAGTGCAGATTTGCCTGATGCTGTGGGGCCGAGAATAACATGGACGGGATATTCCGTCGTTGCATGTTGCATTGTTTCCCCCTGTTCGGATATCAGCATAAAAGGGGTTTTAAGGCCTTGCTGACCCTCGAAAGCGGAAGGCCGACTACATTGTAGTAACACCCTTCAATTCGTTTGATATAACAGGCCATCAGGGGGTCCTGAATACCATAGGCTCCCGCCTTGTCGTATGGCTTTACGGAAAGAAGGTAGCGCTGGATTTCGCTGTCCGTCATCGGCTCAAATTCAACGGTGGTAACAACACATTCCGTGTAGGTTTTTTCACCGAAGAGCAGCACGAAACCGGTATAGACCCTGT
>CAIVCU010000117.1 GCA_903904495.1 uncultured Chlorobiaceae bacterium | reverse complement strand
ACAAACAAGCGCACCAAGAACAGTCCCGAACAGGGTCGAAAACAGAGAAATAATAACCGTAACCCTGAGTCCATCCAGAATAAGCTGCCATCGATTTTCCTGGACTATGTTACTTTGAACGCTGTTTACAAGCCCTTGTATAAATGATGGTGCAGCAAGATCTTTTTCAGTAGCCTTGTTTCCCTGTGTTACAATATTTTTTTTAAGCGCAAACGCACTTGCCCGCAGGTCATAATATTCATCAGAAAAACCGATCTGCTTTTTTCTTTCTTCAGTAATCATCAACGTACTTGAAATCATATCAATCTTGTTGGTCGATACAGCAGCAATCAGGCTTCCAAACTCCATATCACTGAATTTGACCTCTTTTCCAAGATATGCAGCAAACCTTTCCGAAAGCTCAATATCATAACCAATCAGCTTGTTATTCTTAAGAATGGCAAAAGGAAGCCCCTTATCGCTTACGACTCCAACAGTCAGAATGCCGTTTGTTTTTGTATTCTGTATGGGCGGCATGGTGGTTTCACCTTTTGTGATCCACCGACGTTCCATGTCGTCATAGATTCCGTTCTTTTTTATCTCTATGAGAAACTCGTTAAATTTTTTGGGCAATGTATTGTTTTGCTTGTTGAAGCCCATACCTACCGGAACTGAAAACAACGGGGGTTCAAGCATTCCCAGATCGTCATTGGTAGGGAAAATGTTGAGAAGAGTTTCATAGGTATAAATGGCAGCATCAACCTTGCCGGTCTTAACCGCCAAAACAATATCTGAAGGGGTTTTGTACTGGAGAATTGTCGCTTGCGGATATGTTTTTATGGCATAAGCATCATGAACAGAACCAAGCAGCACTCCAATCCGCTTGTCTTTCAGATCGGCAGGAGATGAAATTTTAGCTTTTGGAGTTTTTAACGTTTCACTTCTCTTATCCCGCAAGCCATCCCGGTTGTCAGGTTTTGCAGCTAAAAATCGTCTTACCAGCGCTGAAATATCATTTTCTATATACGGCAACGAAAAAAGAACAAGTTTTTTGCGCTCCTCCGTCACATTGAAATTTGAAAGCGCAAAATCAATTTTTCCAGATTGAAGCGCTGGAATCAGTGCTTCAAAATTCATGTCGATTATTTTAATTTCTTTCCCTAACCGCTTACCTATTAGCTGACTTAGCTCCACATCCATCCCTGTCAGTTTTCCGTTCGACTGAAATGAAAATGGTTCAAGATTCGCACATGTCCCCATTTTCAACACCCCGTTTTTAGGATGTCGATTAATCATTGGCAACAGCGGTGTTGCAGCATATTTTGAATCAACCCATTTTTTTCTCAACCGATCAAGAGCGCCTTCTTTTTTCAGCGAGAGTAATGCGCTGTTTATCATGGAAAGCAGTGCACTGTTCTCTTTTTTTATGGCCGCAGCTACTTCCAGTTTGTCTACAGGTTCATCAAGAATGACCAGATCAGGATTTTTTTCAACCATGTTCTGCAGTACACTTTTGTCATAAACAAAAGCATCAGTTTTTCCATTCTTGACCGCTAGCGCTATATCAGCCGAATTAATCATTACCTGAAAACTCGAATGGGGAAAATGTTTCCGAGCCGCCATATCACCTGCCGAACCAGACAGGACGCCTATTCGCTTTCCATCAATCTCTTGTAATGTTGTAATTGGCTTGTTACTGCCAGCAATACTCTTCGCCGGGGCAGGTGGAAGAACATCTTGTTTGTCACCAGCTTTTTTGACGATCATGACCTCGGAATTGATACAATAGGGCCGAGTAAAATTAACTGATTTTTTACGTTCTTTTGTCGCAGTCATACTGGTGATAATCAGGTCTACCCTCCCTGATTGCAACGCAGGTATCAGCGCCATAAATTTCATGTTATAAAACTCGATGGGACGATGAAGTCTGGCTCCAATGATTCGAGCCAGCTCTCCATCAAATCCAGTCACCCGGCCATCCTTGTCAACAAAATTAACCGGCTCACGATAAGCACTGACTCCTATGTTTAAGACCTTTCCTTTCGTGGAAACCTCTATCTTTCTTTCTACATAAGGACTCAGATCCATTTTGAACCAACGCTTACGCATGTCTGCCAAGGTGCCATCAGCTTGCAGCTCCCCGATAATATTGTCCACAGCAAGCAGGAGCTCATCATCTCCTTTTTTAACTGCAATCGAGGTATCCTCATACTGTAAAGGTTCCTGCAGATAATAAAATTCAGGATTCTTTTTGACAACCTGATGAGCCGTAAGACTAGATGTAATGACTGCGTCCAGTTGCCCGGCCTTAAGGGCCGCAATGGCATCCATAATGTCATTGAAGCTTTTGATCTTCGCTTCCGGAAACTTCGTAAGAGCAATAGTTTCTCCGGTAGTACCTGTCGTTACACCTATTGATGCATATTTTGCATCAGCAAAAGACGTAATGACAGGCTTACTATTACACCCTGTAAAAACACTCAAAAGCAAGAAAGCTGAGAGCACTGACAGTACCCATTTGTTCATCTGCTACTCCATAAAAGCATATTTATTCAGCAACCAGTGCAGCGATACCGCCAACGTAATAAGGATCAGAAAAGAGAACTTTTTTAGAGCGCTCATCAGTAATGGTTATGCATGCACCAATCATGTCAACCTTACCGGAAATCAATGCAGGTATCATTGCACCAAACTCCATATTGACGATTTCAAGTTTTTTATCAAGCTTTTTGGCGACATAACTGGCAAGTTCTATATCAAATCCTACAACACCGCCAGAGGCATCAACAAAAGAAAACGGTTCTGTTACACTTGAAGTACCAAACCTCAATACCCCTTTAGTTCCGGTTAAAGGTATGGCTGGCATTGGAGCAGGATTTCCTGTTTTGGGGAACCAGCGACGGATCATAGCGTCATAACCACCATTTTTTTT
>CAIVCU010000116.1 GCA_903904495.1 uncultured Chlorobiaceae bacterium | reverse complement strand
GTGGTGAAACCGGGTGCCGCAAGGTGCCTTTGTAAAGGCATGAGCCGGATGAGGGGAAACTCTCAAGTCCGGTTCTTAGGGGACGGCAGCACAGTAATGTGCTGCTGTTACCCGACTATTCCCGTTTTCTATCCTAAATCTCGTAATCCCCTGCGAAGACCTTGACACGGTTAATCGTAACAAAAACCTGCACGCCCTTGGCAAGTTCAAGATTGATGAAAAGCTCTCTCGGGACCTCCGCTTCAATGGGGCAGTCAAGCCCTTCGCACTCTATGTTCAACCCGATCTGTCCGCCCTGCAGACGTATCTCTCTGATCATTCCTTCGAGGTCGTTATCGCTGCTTCGTATCCTGCTGATGCCTATTTCGTGGGGTCTTACAAAAGTCTGACTTGTTTTTTCTTCAATGTTTTTCAAATCATCCGGCACATCAACCTGATGATCGCCAAGGCTTACCTTTCCGTTGTGGATACGTCCGTGAAAGACATTGACATTTCCCAGAAAGTTATACACAAAAGCATTTGCAGGATGATCGTAAACCTCCTGCGGGGTTCCCTGTTGTTCAATCCTGCCTTTGTTGATCACTACAATTTTATCAGCCAGCTCGAGTGCCTCCTCCTGATCGTGCGTAACAAAAATACTGGTGACATGAATTTCATCGTGCAGTTTCCTGAGCCAGCGGCGCAGCTCCTGCCGCACCTTTGCATCCAGTGCCGAAAATGGCTCATCCAGCAGCAGTACTCTTGGATTTACGGCTAAAGCCCTTGCCAGAGCAACACGCTGGCGCTGTCCACCCGAAAGCTGTGACGGGTAACGGTTCATAGCCCAATCCATCTGTACCAGCGTCAGAAGATGTTCCACCCGATCACGTATTTCTTTGCGCCCGGGGCGCTCTCTGAACGGGAGTACCTTAAGGCCGAAAGCTACATTCTCAAAAACAGTCAGCCGTCGGAACAGTGCATAGTGCTGAAAAACGAAGCCGACATTTTTTCCCCTTGGAGGCAGGTTGGTGGTGTCCTTGTTTTCCAGAATTATCTTTCCGGAGTCAGCCAGCTCCAGGCCTGCAATAATGCGCAGCAGGGTGGTTTTTCCGCATCCCGAAGGACCCAGAAGAGCAATCAGATCTCCTGAAGGGATACTCAGGCTGAGATTGTCAATCGCCTTATAGTCGCCAAATTGTTTGTTAATGTTCTGCAGTTCGATACCCATGTCAGATCCTAAAGATGAAAGCTGTTTTTCTGAAAGTGTTTTTCCATTCCACTCTTTATCACTACCGTAAGAAGAGCCAGAAAGACAAGAAGTGAAGCAACGGCAAACGATGCCGTAAAATTATATTCGCTGTACAATATTTCAACATGCAGTGGAATCGTATTGGTCTGCCCGCGGATATGACCGGACACTACAGACACAGCACCAAATTCACCGATGGAACGTGCTCCGCAAAGGATCATTCCATATAACAATCCCCATCTGATGTTAGGAAGGGTTATTTTCCCGAAAATCTGCCATCCCTTTGCGCCAAGCGTCAGGGCAGCCTCCTCTTCATCCCGTCCCTGAGCCTCCATCAGAGGAATCAGTTCCCGGGCAATAAACGGAAACGTTACAAAGATGGTGGCAATAATGATCCCCGGGGTTGAAAAGATAATTTTAATGCCATGTTCCCCAAGCCACGAACCAAAAGGTGTCCGGCTCCCGAGAAGGAGGACAAAGATGAGCCCGGCAATAACCGGAGAGACTGCAAAGGGAAGATCAAGCAGGCTCTTAAGAGCGCTCTTTCCCTTGAAGTTGAATTTTGTGATGGCCCATGCTGCTGAAACACCGAAAACTGCGTTCACCGGCACCACGATAGCGACAGTCAGCAAAGTCAGTTTTACAGCTTCAATAGCGTATGGTTCCCGGATCGATTCAAGATATAAACTCCATCCTTTCCCGAAGGCCTGAGAAAAGACCAGTCCAAGGGGAAGAAAGATGAACCCGATAAAAAAAAGATAGGTAAGGCCGATCAGCAGAACCTGGACTGAGCGAGGGTCCGAGATCCTTTTTTTTACAACAGGCGGATTATTCTGCGATGTTTCAGGTTGCAGCATAGCTTATGAACGGTATTCTTTCTGTTGCCACTCCTGCACTGCATTCAGCAGCAGAAGCATGGAAAAAGAGATGCAGAGAAGCACAAGCGCTATGGCCGAAGCGCCGGCAGAGTCAAACTGATCAAGTTTCGACATGATCATCAATGGCGCAATCTCAGTTTTCATCGGCAGATTCCCTGCGATGAAAATCACTGACCCGTACTCTCCAATCCCTCGCGCAAAAGCAAGAGTTATACCGGTGAGCAGGGCAGGAAAAAGATGCGGCAGCAGGATTTTCCTGAAGGTCTGCCACCGTGTTGCCCCAAGGCAGTGCGCAGCCTCTTCAATCTCCTGGTCCACCTCTTCAAGCACGGGCTGAATTGTCCGGACCACAAACGGAAACCCGATAAATATCAGTGCAATCACTATTCCCGTAGGAGTATTGATGATCTGCAGGTTCCAGTGTATAAGGAGTTGTCCAAGCCAGCCTATCGGAGCATAGAGTGTTGCAAAGCAGATGCCCGCAACTGCAGTCGGCAGCGCAAATGGCAGATCGACAAGCGCATCAAGCAGCTCTTTGCCTGGGAAACGGTAACGTACCAATACCCATGCGGTCAAAAGGCCGGCGAACGCATCGAAAAGCGCAGCAAAAAAAGCAGTGGAAAAACTCAGTTTGTATGATGCAAGAACACGAGGGGCTGTGACAGCATTCACAAAAGGCTCCCATCCCATTGGAATGGTATTAAAGAATATCATGCTCAATGGCACAATGACAATTGCCGAAAGGTAGAAGACCGTGTACCCCATCGACAGTCCGAAACCTGGAAGAATGTTGCGTCTTTTACTCTGAAACAATCCCATTGTTTATGTAATTATTGCGATCTGCAAAGGAAAACAGGATAGGAGGTCGTATCCTGTTCTCCGAAAAAAATTGTTCTGCAGTTCAGTGATTAATAACCCTGCTTCAGGGAGTATAAATCTGATCGAAAACTCCGCCATCGTTAAAATGGGTTTTCTGCGCAGTGCGCCAGTTGCCAAATACTTCGCCCAGAGTAAAGAGCTTGATTTTCGGGAAGTTCGCCGCATATTTTTTCAACGCTGCAGGATTGCGAGGACGGTAAAAGTTCTGTGCAATGATATCCTGGGCCTGTGGTGTATAGAGGAAGTTCAGATAAGCTTCTGCAATTTTCCGCGTGCCGTGTTTCTCGACATTTTTATCCACAACGGCTACAGGCGGTTCAGCCAGGATGCTTACCGATGGAGAGATGATCTCATACTTGTCAGATCCGAACTCTTTAAGAATCAGATGAGCTTCATTTTCCCATGCAATAAGTACATCGCCGAGTCCGCGCTGGGCAAAGCTGAGAGTTGAACCACGGGCACCGGTATCAAGCACAGGAACATTCTTGTATAAAGCCTTGACAAAAGTTTTTGCTTTGTCAGCAGAACCGGTTTGCTTTTGCTTGTACCCCCAGGCGGCAAGGTAATTCCAGCGGGCCCCTCCGGATGTTTTCGGATTTGGAGTGATGACTGATACACCAGGCTTTACAAGATCATCCCAGTTTTTGATCTGCTTTGGATTTCCCTTTCTGACAACAAAGACGATGGTTGAGGTATATGGCGTGCTGTTACTGGCCAGTTTTTTCTGCCAGTTGATATCCAGCAGTTTGCTGTCAGCGATCGCATCGATATCATAGGCAAGAGCCAGTGTTACAACATCAGCTTCCAATCCGTCAATGACTGCGCGCGCCTGTTTGCCCGACCCACCATGTGACTGGTTGATCACAACGCTCTGACCGCTTTTCTTTTGCCAGTAAGGTATAAACGCTGCATTTTCGCTCTGATAGAGCTCTCTTGTAGGATCATATGAAACATTAAGCAGGGTTGCACTTCCCGCTGCCGCAGCAAATGTTCCGGGTATGCCGGAGGCCAGAATAAAGGTTGCTGAAAGTGCAATTCTTTTTATTGCTTGAATATTCATGCTCGTCCCCTTTTAATTATAGATAGTTGAAAAGTCGTTAAAAAAAATGTCACGAAAATTAAGCCCAAAACAAAAGCCGGTTCACTGTTAACTCAGGAACCGGCCGTGGCAAAAGTGCACTCTCGCATTATCTGCACGACCAGGATTTCCTTATGGCTGAATACCCCGTTATTTGACAGCAGCAACTGCAAAAACAGGGGGCAGTTCTTTCAGATAAAGTGCTCATAGTCTCAATGTTTAATTCACGATTGTTAATAAAACTCAATCTTATCAACCTCTCCAAGCATATACCATAAAAATACCATAAATATGGTATGCCTGTTCAAGGCTCTAAGTCCCAAGTTCTGTGGTATTTGGTTTGAGTATAAGGCTTATAGCCAGGAGCCGATTCTTCTGGCGGCAGTGAAACTGCTCCACGCCAGAGCCGAGATAAGGATATCGTCACCGGGGAAGTGCTCTGAAAACGTACGGACAGTTGTTTCATCAACCTTGTGCGGGGCAAATGCTGCAAGAAACGCAAGCCTTCCCGCAGCTTTTTCTGCTCCCTGCATGTGCGCAATGTCGTTTTCAAACCATCCGTTATTCATTGGTGGATTACTCCCGTCCCAGTTCCCGGCTGACTTGCATACCGCTGAACGAACCTCTTCTGAAAGCGAACGGGCGCCGGCATGTTCCACTGCTTCCGAAAATCTGGCAAATGCCCCGGCTATAGGAAGAGATGATTTCGCCCACAAAAGGTCGTCCGGCAGTATAGCCTCAGGCAGCAGGTCAAGCGAAGCTCCCTGTGTTTTCCCGAGGCGGATAGCACCCCCGAAAAACCATGCGGCAAAGTGCAGGGAAACCTTTTTAGGAAAGCCACTTGAAAAGGGGAGTGGCGACTGCCCGAGCAGTATGGTGACCATGCGGTTGATGTAGTGGAAAAAGACCGCTGTTCCTATAAATGCAGGGGTTTCAGACTCGGAAAATGTTGGAGCATGCAGAATAGGTGAATCAGGAGTGAGTGTTGCCGATGCCCATGCTGCAATTTTGCCAAGGCCGGAATCCGCAAGAGCATCCTGGTAATCATGTCCAGACGATTCCAGCAGCATGATACTGTGGGCATCGACACAGTAGGGGCAGCGGTTGATGTCTGAAACCGCAGCGGCAACAAGCTCTTTTGCATCGCGGGTTCCTTCACCGGCAAGCAGCGTCTCCCTGCATGCCATCCAGACTCCGGCGAGGAGTTCCGGTACCGGACTGTGCAGAGTAAATGGTTCAACCTCTGCTCCAAACTCCTTCCGCACCTGTGAGAGTATTTTGCCTGACAGACTCTCATCGGCAACAGGCTGAAAAGATTTGATATACCGTATGCTCATAGATCAATTACAGAGCCGTGCAGCTCAAAGGCATCACTATCAGTTATTTTTGCCAGACAGAATGAACCGACAGTGACGGGTTTATCGCCAATTGTAAGGATACACTCATTATCAACCTCAGGCGCATCATATTCCGTTCTTCCGAATGCACTCTCTCCCTCAATTTGATCGATCAGAACCTTCACCACCTTCCCTTCAAACATTCGGTTTTTCTCTTCCGAAACAGCTTCCTGAAGTTCCATGATCTCAGCAACCCGTTCCTGTTTCTCTTCAGTGCTGAGCGTTTCCGTTAAGGCATAAGCCGGAGCATGCTCCTCATGGAAGTAAGGAAAACAGCCCAGCCTGTCAAAACGGCTTGTTTCAACAAACTCCAGCAGCTCCTCAAACTCTTCACGTGTTTCACCTGGATATCCGGCAATAAGGGTCGTCCGCAGCCGGATATCCGGGTTTTTCTCACGGATGCTCTCAATCAGTCGTATAGTCTCATTTTTATCGATGCCCCGGTTCATTGATTGCAGTATGCGGCTGTTGCAATGCTGCAGGGGAATGTCGAGGTAGTTGCAGATATTCTCTCGCTCCCGCATGGTATCAATTACCTCAAGGGGAAAGTTCACCGGGTAGGCATAGAGCAGTCTGATCCAGTCAAATCCAATATCAGAGAGGCGCAGCACAAGATCGTTCAGCAATGTTTTTCCCGCCAGGTCATAGCCATACAGGCTTATATCCTGAGCAATAACATTCAGTTCCCTGACGCCCGAACTCTTCAGCAGTGCAGCTTCTCTCAGCAGCTGTTCAGGCGGCTGGCTTTGGTATCGGCCTCTGATTTTCGGGATTGAGCAGAACGAACAGGCCCGGTTGCATCCTTCAGCAATCTTGAGATAAGAGTAATGGGGAGGTGTCAGCAGCGAGCGGTGATCGTATAGTTCTTCACGATACTCAGCACCGATGGCGGTAAGCACTTCGAAGAGTTCTCTCGTGCCGAAAAAACCGTCTACCTCAGGCATCTCCTCTTTAAGTTCCTCTCTATGGAGTTCCGTGAGGCATCCCATCACATAAACGTGCTTAATGATGCCCTCGGCTTTTTTATCGATTGCTGCCAGAGTTTCATTGATGGATTCCTCTTTTGCATCGGCAATGAAACCGCAGGTATTGATGAGAATAGTTTCAGCATCATCAACCTGCTCAGTAAAAACGATGCCCGACGCTTCAGCCTGTGCCATCAGCCGTTCGGAATCAACCGTGTTTTTAGAGCACCCGAGGCTCAGTAGAAATACTTTATGCTTTATCATTGCTATTGAATCGTTCAAGAAAATCTGCTTTCCACTCTTTGAAAGAGCCCTGTTGTATTTGTGTTCGTGCTGTCGCAGTAAGCCACATGAAAAAAGAAATATTCTGCAGCGTACAGAGCTTAAGGCCGAGAATTTCACCGACGTTCAGAAGGTGGCGGATATAGGCACGCGAGAAGTTCCTGCAGACATGGTTATCGAATCCCTCATCGATTGAAGTAAAATCCTCAGCATACACTGCCGAGCGCAGGTTCATCTTTCCATGTCGCGTATAGACCCTGCCGTTTCGCCCCTCGCGGGTGGGGATAACGCAGTCAAACATGTCAACACCCCGTTCGATAGCGTTCAGGATATTTTCAGGAGTACCAACCCCCATAAGATATCGCGGTTTCTTTTCAGGAAGCAGCGTATGTGAAAGTTCAAGGATACGGTACATTTCTGCAGCAGGTTCTCCCACAGCCATTCCCCCTATGGAATAGCCGTCAAAATCAAGATCAGCCAGAGCTTCGATCGAAATTTTACGCAGATCCTCATGGATCCCGCCTTGTGTGATGCCGAACAGGTATTGCTCATGACAGTAAAGGGGAGAGGTCGCGGCAAAATGTTTTTTTGCCCGTTCAGCCCAGCGGATGGTCAGTTCTCCGGATTTGCAAATATACTCCTTTTCTGCGGTCGATGGCGGACACTCATCAAGAGGCATCATAATATCGCTGCCGATAATGCGCTGTGTATCGACAACATTTTCAGGCGTGAAATGCTGTTTCGAACCATCAAGATGCGATTTGAACATGACCCCCTCCTCACTGATCCTGCGCAGCAGAGAGAGCGAGTAAACCTGATAGCCCCCGCTGTCTGTCAATAGCGGTCCATCCCAGTCCATAAACCGGTGCACACCACCCGCTTTAAACAGAATATCGTTTCCCGGTTTCAGATAGAGGTGGTAGGTATTGGCCAGAATAATATGAACGTTGTTCTCTTTCAGTTCCCGGGGTTCAACCGACTTGACGCTTGCGCGCGTGCCTACAGGCATAAAAACCGGGGTAGGAATAGTTCCATGGGCGGTTTCAAGAACTCCACAACGGGCGGAAGAGTGAGGATCGGTGGTAATGATGCTGAATTTCATAGTGTCAAGGTAGCCAATGACCCGCACAAAAAAAAGCATGGAAAGTGGCTATGGGAAGCTTTTAGCAAGAAAATGCCATTGGAAAAAATCAATGAGATTCTACGAGCTCTCTTCATTTTTGCAGAAAAATATAAGTGTTTAATCGTTATTGTATTCGTTTTAATGATATATTGAAAATGTTAAGACAGATGTAAGCTGTTTTTAGCAGCCGATAAATTGCCCCCTATACTAATATTCAGCACGCCCCTCATGACGGACTAGAGCTGCACGGGACCTTGATTCTATTCTTTTTCCTCAAGGATTTGGACTTTTAGAATTTAACCCTCTACCCATGCAGAAACCCAGGCGCAGTAAAAAAACGGCCATCCTCCCCCTCAGTCAGCAGCATGTCGGAGAACAGGAACAGGTGTCGACAGGCAATGCCACTTCAGGCGTTGTTCTGCGCTCCTTCTTTGTCCTTGATGCCCGAGGGTATTTTGTTTGCTGGAATGACTCTTTCCAGCAAAAAGAAGCAGTCAAACCCGTGCGAAGGAAAGAGAGTATCAATGTCATTGACAAGCTCATTTATCATGCAGATCAGCCGCTCATCAAAGAAAAACTGTTAAGTGTCCTGACAAAAGGTTCTGAAGAAACCGCCGAAGCCAGGGTTCATTTTCAGGGAGAGCAGGAAATACGCTGGTTCATGATGACTGGCAGAAAGATAATGATAAAGGGCAAGCCGTTCGTTATTTGCATGATACTCGATATTACAGCCCGTAAGCAGCAGGAAGATAGCCTCGTTCAAACAGCAGACAGGTTTCGTTTCATTACAGAGCACCTGGATGGTGTTGTTTTTATTGCCGGCACCAACGCCATCTTGAGCTATGTCTCGCCGTCTGCAGAAAACGTATTCGGGTATATGCCGAATGAAATGACAGGGAAGTCGTTTACCGGATTTCTTGAAGAAGAAAAAGAAATTCCGGGAGCTCTTGCAGTTATAGATCAGACCTGCCTCAATCACCCTCCAGCCAGGATTCTTGAATTACACTTTCGCAGAAAAAATGGTTCCCTTTTTTGGGGAGAGGTTCATTGGCAATACTCTGCGGAAAATGGAAATCCAGCGATAGTAGGACTGCTTCATGATATCACTCTTCGCAAGAGCCGGGAATCTGATGCTCTCTTTCGCACGCAACTGTTTGAGAAAGCGGATACCTGCCCCATTGAAGAACTGCTTCATGCTGCGCTGGAGGAACTCAAACGCCTTACAGAAAGTACAATCGGGTTTTGCTACTTCATGAGGAATGATATGAGGGATACTGATCTTCAGGTATTGTCAGCCAATGCTGACAACTTCTGTTCTTTGAACCCGGCCACTCTTTTTGTTGAGGCATTAAGGGCGCAGAAAACAGTGATTCATAACGAATGCAATACAGCAGGTTCAGACAATGAGCGGCCGGATAACCTTTCGGAATCCATGCGTACATTGGTTGTGCCCATTATGAACGGCGAGAAGGTTACGGCTATTATCGGAGTCGGGGGCAAATCCTCTTTTTATGACGGGGATGATGAACGGGTGGTAAACGGTTTTGCGGATCTTGCCGGTGATCTTGTTATCCGAAAACGTGCGGAGCGGTCTGAAAGAAACGATCAGCTATCGTTGATTCAAGCCCAGAAAATGGCTTTTGCCGGTAGTGTAATCCACAAAATAGCCGCTGGTTACAGTCACATGCTGACGACCCTGTGCGATCTTCTAAATTTAACGCTGGAACAGGGAAGGATAGACAAATCGCTGGGAAAAAACTTGAAGGATGTTATGGCTTCCGCTGGATCTTCAAAAGATATGATGAGTCAGCTCATTGCTTTTGCCCGAAGCAGCAGCGTTATGCCAATTGTTTTCGAGTTGAATATGATCGTAGAAGAACGGCTCGGTGTGCTGAGAGAGCTGACCGGCGAAAATATTTCCATCGACTGGATACCTGACAGACAAAGCACTCTTGTAAAGGTAGATCCCTCACAAATTGATCAGCTTCTTGATACCCTCTGTCTCAATGCTCGGAATGCAATATACGGGAAAGGCCGGATCACCATCGAATCCAGCCGGCTCTTCGTTGATCAGGATGATTGTGACGCCGGTCATCCCTGCAAGGTTCCCGGACTGTATGCGGTGCTTTCAGTAACCGATAATGGAACAGGGATCGATGCAAAGGATCTTCCCTTCATTTTTGAACCGTTTTTTTCGACCAGGGAACCAGGAAAAGCCAAGGGTCTCGGCTTATCTATTGCCTATGGAATATCGAAACAGAACCATGGAAGTATCGATTGCCGGACTGAATCGGGCAAGGGAAGCACCTTCACCGTCTTTTTGCCCCGGTATAAGGGAAACCACTATTTTTCTCAAAATGATGAGCCTTATGAAAGCGAGGATCTGAAAAGAACAATATTGCTGGTTGAAGATGAACCGGATATCCTGAACGCATATAAGTGCATGCTTGAAAAAACAGGATACACGGTCTATGCTGTTGATACACTGGATAAAGCGATCAGTGTTGCGACCGAACATCACACTGCGCTCGATCTGCTTCTGACCAATGTTGTTTTACGTGAAGTGAATGGATGCGATCTTTCACAAAAGCTTCAGACGATATGTCCCGAGCTGAAAACCCTCTATATATCAGATGATCACTACAATATGACTGCCCGATACGGGGTGCTGGATGATGGAGTCGGTTTTATCCGGAAGCCTTTTGTAATGAATGAATTGACGATGAAAATCAGTGAGCTTTTGAACCTCGTTCCTGTTCTCCCGTAATCGATTGACTGTTTTCCCTGTCCCGGCATACTGCGGTATTGTTGGGACAGGGGAATCTGAACAGCCGGCATCTCACTCCATGGAGCTTACTTTTACCGATACGCTGAGCTTCTCCTCTCCGTTCCCTTTATAAGTGCCACGTACTGGCGGAACATCATCATAGTCTCTACCGGAGCCGATTTTGATATATCGCTCATCAACAAAGAGGGTACTGTGTGTCGGGTCCATGCCGATCCATCCCCTCTCCTTACCACAGTAGACTTCGCACCATGCATGGGTGGCTTCATCACGTCCATCGGGCGTGCTTCCTCCGAAAAGGTAGCCGCTGACATATCGGGCTGGCACGTTAAGGTATCGGCAGGCAGCAAGCAGGATATGGGCAAAATCCTGGCAAACGCCCCGTCCAAGTGCCATGACGACAGCACTGGTACTGTGAACGTCGGTCACTCCCGGTTCATAGATGAATGATTCATTGATGTACCGGCATATCGATTCCGCAAGCTGAAAACTGTCGGTATCAGTGGCAAAACGGGAAGAAAAGTCGCGTATCGCCTGATCAAAATGCACATACCGGCTCTGGCAGGTAAAGTCTATAAGAAAAATATCCTCATTCTCTGTTGCTGCGCACTGGCCGATGCCGGTTTCAACCACTGACGTTGCAACAATTTTCACCTGTTTATGACTCTGCAGCAGGTTGAAGTGATTGACGATGTTTCCATAATAATCGGTGTATTCAAATATTGTGGCAGGGGGATCGACCTGAAGCTTGAAGCTGGCACACCGCTGCGGAGCTGCAGGATTATTGTCAGGGTGCAGCCTTACTTCGGTAGCTGTTTCATAGATCGGATTATCATATTCAAACAG
>CAIVCU010000115.1 GCA_903904495.1 uncultured Chlorobiaceae bacterium | reverse complement strand
TTTAAGTTCATTGACCGCTGACCGCGCATCAGCGGCCGTAAGATCAGGAGCAATTTTGTTAATCAGGGCCACAACATCCGCTTCAAAACACCGAATATCCCTCTCAATTCCCTCTATCCTTTTTCTGAACTCATCAGCTTCTTTAAGTTTTTCAAAGCACTTCTGAAGAGTATCAATAAATTCTATAGCCTCCTGAGGAAGAATCTTGCTCTTGAGTCCTAACGGTATGACAGCTTCATCCCAATCAGAACGCCACTCAGCAATCTCTCTTTCAGCCCTGGTAAAGTTTTCCTTTGCCTGCTCTGAAGTTCTTGTCAAATCGCGGATTTTAACAACTAAAAATTCCCGCCGTTTTTGAGCTGATTCATGCAGCTCAAGCAGTTCACGACCATAAGCCAGAACATGGTTCAGCTCCTCTCCCGGAAACTCCTTTCCTTCCCCTGTTCCGTTGATTTCGTGTACAAGCTCTTTTCTCAACTCTTTGCGTCGAGAGAGCTTCATTGATTGCTCTTTTGACTGCTTATCCAAAGTGCCGACTTGAAAACGCAGATTTTCAAAAGCTCCGATCCATGCCCGCATCTCCCCGGGCGATAACGGTGTGAAAGCAAAAGACACCCAAACTTCATGCCAGCGGCCGTTCACCTCAGCGACTGCACATCTGGCAGCCACTTCCGACTCACCGATTTCAGCAACTCTTTTTTCAATAGATTCAACCCTGGCTTTCAATACCAAATGCTGCTGTACCCGATCGGCCTCACGGTAAAGCCGGTCGGCAATCTGGTCAGTAACCCTGACCATACGTTCATAAGCCTCAGGCAGGGGGTGTTCTCCGTCATACTTCAGGCTCTCCGCTGCAACATCCTCCTGCTGAAGCCATTGACGGCGAAGAAGCATCCAGCCATGGTCACGCCGATTCCTGTTCTTCCTCAGCTCCTCTTCAGCTGGCACATCAGCAGCAACCTCCAAGTGATGCAACTGCTCCAATACTGCGGTATTCTCCTTTGCAAGTGCATCTTTTTCAATTTCCAGCTGACGCAGTTTATCACCGAGTAACCGAAACTCCTCATCAAACCGATTCACTGTTTCCGGCAAAGGAATTGCCAGATGCCCCGCAAGTTCCAGTGGCCCTTTCCAGAGTCCCAGACGATGGAGTGCAGCAAGGCATTCACTCTCAGCCCTTTCACAATCAACCCCGAGACTCATTATCTCCCTGTCAAGATCACCAGCTCTCTCAGCGGCAAAAACCACAGCAGAAAGCCGACCGGTCTCAGTAACCGGCAAAAGCTTCTGCAACTCACTTTTCGACTCATCCAATGCCTTTTGAGCAACCTCTTCCTGAACTCTGGCTCCCCGGATTAACTGCATAAGAGTTGCATATCTGGTATCAAGCTCATGCACAGCCCGTCGCTTTCCGAGGCCGGGACGCAATCGTTCAACCTCATCAAGCGATAATTCAGGGTTAATCTGCCGAAGTAGATTCGAAGCTTCAGAACGGGACGCCATACGCTGCCCCTCACGCATAGGACGATCAATTCCCGCTTTCAGGTACTCTCCAAGGCGCTGAATCAGTTCCTCTATGGTGTCCGCCTCATCCAGAACGCCTCTGTTAAGAGAGAGCCCTTGTATTTTTTCAAGCCGCAAATGACGCATAGCCTGTTGCTGTTCATTCTGGATGCGCGACTCTCTCTCTCTTTGCTCTAAAGCAGTGC
>CAIVCU010000114.1 GCA_903904495.1 uncultured Chlorobiaceae bacterium | reverse complement strand
TCAAGGATATTATCCAGAAGCAGCTCAGAAAGGATTATGATCCTGAAGTTGAATCCAACATTTTCATCAACCCTGAGCGCGGGGACTTTGAGGTCTATATTCTGAAAAAGATTGTCAAGGAAATTGATATTGAAAGTATTGAGATCACTCTTGATGAGGTTAGAAAAATTGACGACTCTCTTGAGATTGGCGATTATTATGAAGAGGGGCCGATCAGACTTGAAGATTATTTGAGCCGTAAATCCATACAGATTATCAAGCAGTCTGTACAGAAAAAAGTCCGTGACCTTGAGCGTCTTGTTGTTTATGAAGAGTGTCTTGAAAAAGTTGGAGAAGTTGTTGCCGGAGAGGTATACCAG
Source organism: uncultured Chlorobiaceae bacterium (assembly GCA_903904495.1). Lineage (GTDB taxonomy): Bacteria > Bacteroidota > Chlorobiia > Chlorobiales > Chlorobiaceae > Chlorobium. The sequence goes on along the minus strand of CAIVCU010000114.1, from coordinate 3,396 downwards.
ATTCGTGCCAATGAGGTTATTTTTACCTATAACACTTCAAAGGATCATCGTGTAGAGCTTGTTTTGCCGAAGGCGGAGATGATGAAAAAGGACAACCCCCGCCGTACGCCGAGGATGAAACTCTATGTCAAGCGTATCGAACGCGAGAAAGCAAAAGTACGGCTTGATGATGGCAGCATGATTGAGCGGGAGAAAGCTGACGGAGGAATGAAGGTTATTGTTTCGAGAGTTGATGACCGGTTTTTGTATAAACTGTTTGAACATGAGGTTCCGGAAATTCTGGATGGTCTCATTGTGATCAAGGCTATTGCACGGGTGCCGGGTGAGCGGGCAAAGGTTGCCGTGGAATCGACCAGCGCAAGGATTGATCCGGTTGGCGCAACTGTGGGATACAGGGGCAAGCGTATTCAGAGCATTGTGAAGGAGCTGAATAACGAAAATATTGATGTTATCTATTACGCTGATGAGCCGGAGATCTATATTTCAAGAGCAATGCAGCCCGCTAAGATTGATCCTTTGACGGTTCATGCTGATGTTAAAACCCGGAAAGCACGGGTGATGCTGAAGCCGGATCAGATCAAGTATGCGATAGGAAAGAATGGCAATAATATTCACCTGGCGGAAAAGCTTACGGGCTACGAGATTGACGTGTATCGAGACGTGATTGACAAGTCGATGGAAGATCCTACGGACATTGATATCATCGAATTCCGTGAAGAGTTTGGTGATGATATGATCTACCAGCTTTTGGACAGTGGTTTTGATACTGCAAAAAAAGTCCTGAAGGCAGGAGTTGATGAGATTGAGCAGGCACTTCTCGGGCCGGCTAAGCCTGAAGAGCAGACCGTGTTTGGTAAAACCTACAAGACAGCAGTAAAGCCGAGGGAACGAAAAGTGACCGAGGAGGAAAAGCGCTACTGGAAGAAGATTGCCGAAAATATCTATAAAACGGTAAAGGAACAGTTTACTGAATCGGATTTGCAGGGTCTGTTTGATGACGATGCAGAGCTGGAGCAGGATGATGTGGCGGTGGATGAATCATGAACACCGTCATAGACGGAACATTGGATAAAGAGTAAAGAGTTTTTAAATCCAGAGGAGGATGTAATGGCCCTTGAGGACATGGAAAAGAAGTATCGAATAAGTGATATATCAAGAGACCTGCAGGTGAGTCCGCAGGAGGTATTACTTTTTGTCAAAAAGGAAGGGGGCAAAGTGGCCTCTACATCCTCTATGGTCAATGAAGAGATGCATACTCTGATTTTTGGTCATTTCAGCGTTGAAAAGAAAATGGTCGATGAGACCAAAAAAATAAGAGAGGAAAAAGAGAAGCGGTTATCGAGGCTTGAGGAGCAGTCACGAAAAACCTATGAAAAGGAGAAGCATCTCAGCGAAACTCTCAGTCCTCCACCGGTTCCTGCAATTGTTGCGGCAGAAGGGAAAAAAGAAGTATTTCATGATGTAACAGCAAAAACTCCTGTTACAGATCCGGTTAAGGAATCTGAAGTATTCTTGACTGAAGCCCCTGTGGTTACAGCTATTGCTGAAGTTCCTGAAGCCCCTGAAGCTTTTGAAGCTCCTGAAGTTGAGCCTCAAAAAGAGGAGCCATCCGTCAACGAGCATCTCGTCTCTTTTGATTCTCCGCAGATGATGGGAGGCCTTACGGTTCTTGGCACGCTTGATATGTATGCCGGAAGGAACAAGAAAAACCGTAAAAAGAATTTCAAAGAGCAGGCCGATGCTTTGAAGGATGAGTTCGAGCCGAAGCCGGCAGAGGAAGTTCATGGCGAAGAGAAAGTGGTTACTCCAAAGAAACCTGCCAAGGTAGCCAGTGAAGTGAAGCCAAAGCCAGTGGTAGTTGCCGGTGATAGTTCAGCTGTCAAAAAGAAAAAAGGCAAGAAGAAAAAGAAGCCTGAAGTTGATGACAAGGTAATCTCGGCGAATATCCAAAAGACGATCAGCGGTATAGAAGATCGCAGCAGTACAGGTTCACGCCAGAAATTCCGCAAAATGCGCAGAACTGAGCGTGAGCGTGAGCATGAAGAGGATGAGGCTTTTCGTGAGTCTCAGCGGTTGATAGTCAGGGTTACTGAGTATGCCTCCCCGCATGAACTTGCGGAGCTTATGGGAATCACCGCCAAGGAGATTATTCAGAAGTGCTTTGCGCTTGGCAAGTTTGTTACCATCAACCAGCGCCTTGACAAGGAATCGATTGAACTTATTGCGCTTGAGTTTGGCTTTGAGGCGGAATTTATTTCAGAGGTTGAAGCAACTGCTGTTGTTGTTGAGGAGGATGCTGAAGCTGATCTGCAGACCCGCCCTCCTGTTGTCACCATCATGGGGCATGTCGATCACGGAAAGACATCATTGCTCGATTATATCCGCAGCAGCAAGGTTGTTGCCGGTGAATCAGGTGGAATTACCCAGCATATCGGTGCTTATGAAGTATCGGTAGAAGGTGGCAGGAAAATAACTTTTCTTGATACACCTGGTCATGAAGCCTTTACCGCGATGCGGGCAAGGGGTGCACAGGTGACTGATATTGTTATCCTTGTTGTTGCGGCCGATGACAGTGTTATGCCTCAGACTATTGAGGCAATCAACCATGCCAAGGCGGCTGGAGTACCTATTGTTGTCGCGCTTAATAAAATTGACAAGGTCGAAGCTAATCCCGAGAAGATCAAGACCCAGCTTTCTGAGGCAGGGGTACTGGTTGAAGAGTGGGGTGGAACCTATCAGTGTCAGGAAATTTCGGCCAAGAAAGGTATCGGTATAGCTGAGCTTTTGGAAAAAGTGTTGACTGAAGCTGAAATGCGGGAGCTTAGGGGGAACTACTCTAAAGATATTAATTCAAGTGGTATTATTGTTGAATCTGAACTTGACAAGGGGAAGGGCGTTATTTCTACCGTTCTTGTTCAGCGTGGAATATTGAAGGTTGGCGATCCTTTTGTTGCCGGAAATACGATGGGTAAGGTTCGCGCTCTTATGGATGAACGGGGTAAAAGAATTCTTTTTGCAAGCCCTTCGCAGCCTGTGAGGGTACTTGGATTCGAGGATCTTCCGCAGTCAGGTGATGCGTTGACGGTTATGTCGACAGATAGAGAGGCTCGTGACTTGGCGCAGAAGCGGCAGGTTATACGCCGTGAACACGATTTCCGTCGCAGTACACGTGTCAAACTTGACAGTATTGCACGCCAGATCAAGGAAGGGCTGATGAAAGAGCTGAGTGTCATTATAAAGGCTGATACCGACGGATCTATCCAGGCGCTGGCTGACGGGCTCATGAAAATTCAGAATGATGAGGTCAAGGTTCAGATCATTCACCAGGGTGTCGGGCAGATTACCGAAACTGACGTATTGCTGGCAGCGGCTTCTGATGCCATTATTATAGGTTTC
>CAIVCU010000113.1 GCA_903904495.1 uncultured Chlorobiaceae bacterium | reverse complement strand
CTGGCAAAAAAGCGGACCTTGTCGCCCTTTTTAAGCGATCCCTCAACAATACGAAGGTAGACCACCACGCCACGATAGGCATCAAAAACCGAATCAAAAATCAGGGCCCTCAGAGGAAGGTTATTGTTGTCGACAGGAGCAGGAACACGGGCAATGATGGCTTCCATGAGTTCAGTAATGCCAAGACCGGCTTTAGCTGACACCTGAAGGATATCCTCACGCTTGTTGCCGACCAGATCCATAATCTGGCGGGCAACGCCTTCCACATCAGATGAAGGAAGGTCGATTTTATTAATGACCGGTATTATTTCCAGACCGGCATCCAGAGCAAGATAGAGATTGGCAATGGTCTGAGCTTCAACACCCTGGGTGGCATCAACGATAAGAAGCGCACCTTCGCATGCGGCAAGTGAACGGGAGACTTCATAGCTGAAGTCAACATGACCGGGAGTATCGATGAGGTTTAACGTATAATCTATACCATCAGCAGCTTTGTACTTCATCTGGATTGCATGGCTCTTGATGGTGATACCACGTTCGCGTTCGAGATCCATATCATCAAGGACCTGTGCGGAAGCCATCTGGGTGCGGTCAAGCGTATGCGTTACTTCCAGCAGACGGTCGGCCAGTGTTGATTTTCCATGATCAATATGTGCGATTATGCAGAAGTTCCGGAGGCGGCTGACTTCTGTACTGGACAATGCCATAAAATAAGCGTTAGATTCTGATAAAAATTCAAGGTGAGGAATATAAGCAATTAATACGATTGTGACATTGCGGAGCGGCTATACAAAGAGCTGCTGCTCCCGGTCATGACGAAAGCCCCGGAGAAACTCGACGGCCTCCATAGGTTTGCGGCCTTCAAGCTGAAGCGAGAGTACCTCAAGCCAGCCGTCAGCACATGAAACATTGAGTTTTCCATTGTCGACAAAAACCGTTCCTGGAGAGGCCGCTGCTTTTTCAAGAAATGGTTCGCCGGGAGCAGCCTTGAATATCTTCATGGTTTTGCCGTTGAACGTGGTCCATGCCGTAGGCTTCATGGCAAGACCCCTGATAAAATTATTGACGCTCCTGACCGGTTGCGCCCACGTAATTCGGGTATTGTCGCGGGTGAGTTTGGGAGCTTTTGAAACGAGCGTTTCATCCTGAACCGATACAACCTCCTGGTGTAATGCGATCAGGTGAAGCGTATCGCTAACAACACATGCACCGAGCACTGAGAGGCGAGAGGCAAGATCTGTGGCATTTTCAGCCGGATCAATCAGCGTTTTTTCCTGAAGTATGATTTTGCCGGTATCGACGCGCTTCTGAAGAAAGAATGTCGTCACACCTGTTTCCCGGTCTCCCTGGATAATGGCCCAGTTAATCGGAGCTGCCCCCCGGTAGGCAGGAAGCAATGAGGCATGAAGGTTAAAGGTGCCGAGAGCTGCATGCTCAAATACTGCAGGAGGCAGAATACGGAAAGCTGCCACAACAATGACATCTGCTCTCTCATCTGCAACAATATCAGCAAACTCCCGGCTTGTGACATCATCAGTTTCATATACTGGAAGCCCAAGAGCAATGGCTGCCTGTTTTACCGGAGATGGTTCAGGCTCTGCATGTTTATTTCTGCGGGGTTTATCGGAACCGGTAACAACCAGAACCAGCTCGAACTTATCATCTGCTGCAATAGCTTTCAACGAGGGAACAGCAAACTCAGGTGTTCCCATAAAAATAATCCGCATGGCACTCAAGAATATTAAGCTGTAAGAGTTTCACGCGCAATCGGGTACGCTGCTGTCACATTGCCTGAAGTAAAAGCATCAAGCTCTTTCTGAATTTTTCGACGGTCGCGTTTCTCCATCCTGTCGACAAAAAGTGTGCCATTGAGATGATCTATTTCATGCTGGAGCACCCTTGCATACATACCGGAAAACTCTCCGGTAATTTCTTCAAAATTTTCATTACGAAATTTTAAAGTAATAGCAGCCGGACGTTCAACATACCCATGAACACCGGGAAGACTTAAACATCCCTCTTCCATGTCGTTGTAGCCCCTGACGGCAAGAATATGGGGGTTAATCACCACCATCGGCTTTGCATCCGCATACTTTTCCAGTCCAGAAATATCCACCACAAGGAGTCTGACGGAACGGCCGACCTGGGGAGCGGCAAGACCTATCCCCGAGGCATTGCGCATCGTTTCAAACATAAAGGCTATAAGCTCTTCAATGCCACTCTCTATACCTTTCAGTGGCTTTGCTTTTTTTCGAAGTATATCGTCGCTATAAATATTGATCGGTAAAATCATAAATCTTACTACTTTTATTTAATGTGTCTGGAACCTTCATGACGGCCTAAAAGTTGCCCAACCAGTGCCGAGTCCCAAGGCATTGATGACCGGATAATATGAAGCGCCGCGAAATTTCCAAAGTCTAAAAGGAAAGCTCAGGACTGTTACTTCTCACTGGAAGAGTCATGCTTCTTTCTTTTGTACATTTTTTCAAGAAGCTTTCCAATACCCTCGAACTTTAAAAAAGTTTTTTTAACCGTCACAGCAGGTAACTCCTCACTGATATCATCCTCTACTCCAATCTGTTCAGGGTAGACAAGAATAAAACTGTTTTTCTGGAAATACTTGTTAAGATAGGTCGGTATTTTAGCCATTTTGCTATGATAGGAAAGGTGATTTTTCCTGCTCATCACCACAATGAGGTTATCGTCATTTTTAATCTCTCGCGATAGGACAAGAAAATCATCCCAGTCCTTGAAAACCTTATACTCTGCAATATTAATGCTCCCGGAATAGACCTCCTTGAGATAAGCGAGGGTTTGTTTCGTTGCATAAAAGGCCAGTGTCGATCCGGTATTTTTTATGATATTGATCACCTTCTGCATCCAGTGCACAAACCCGATTTCATTTTCAGCGCCGGACGGAATAACCACAATCGTTCGCCTGATTGTTGAAAGGGGCTGAACCGGTCTATAAATAAAAGTGGTGATAGTACAGCGGCCAAGAATATTCTCTGATGCACTGCCGAGAAGTCTGTCAGTGAGGATGCTCTTCTCATGCAATCCTAAAATAAGATCCGTGATTTTCTGTTCTCTTATAACTCCTGTAATTCCGTTGATGACATCGCTGTCATAACGAATCAACCGCTTTATATTTAAATCGATAGAGGATGCGGCAACCGCTGCTTTTTCAAGAAGTTTCCCTGCGTGTTTTTCAGCAGCATCATCACTCATGGTATTGTCAGCTACATGAAGGGCATAAATCCCGTTCTTTTCCTTATTGGATTTTACAGTGACACTGAGGTTAATAAGCTCGTCTACCGTATTGATATTGTTCATGGGAATCAGTATACGTTCTTCAGCAACCGCAACACCTGAGTCGGAAACCTCATCAACAGCATCCGCAAGAGCAATATTCTGCGCGCCTTTTTCGCCGATAATTGTTGCCAGAGTGCAGGTTACAAGAATAAACAGGATCGTCCCGTTCAAAACACTCTCATCAAGCAGCCGGACCGGATCGCCTTTAAGAGTATACCCTGTAATAATGTTATACCCGATCAACACCGTTGCAAGAGCGAGTGCTGCATGGGCACTGATGAGTCCAAAGATAAGCCTGCGTTGATCCAGCGAAAACCTGAACAGTTTCTGGGTAATCCAGGCTGAAAGATATTT
>CAIVCU010000112.1 GCA_903904495.1 uncultured Chlorobiaceae bacterium | reverse complement strand
TACCAGGTCTTTCTCATAGTCGTTCACTGCAGGATAGCCGGTTGATCCATTACCCTTGCTATTGCCGGAATGGCCCTGTCCCTCACGCTCCATGCCATTGAAAGAAGCTATGTGTTTTCCGGAGACAAACGCTTTGATTTTTCTTGAACGCTTTCTTACCGAGTGTGTGATGTTACGAATAGGCTTAGTCATCCGCCAACTGCTGGAGTTGAGCATTTTATTGATCTTCTGATCGCGCTCACTTACCTCCTGAGTAAGAGAATTGATCTCCTGAGTAAGAGAACCGATCTGCTGATCGCACTCCTCAAGAGAATGAGAAAGTTTTTTATTCTTAACGCATTGATCAAAAAGCTGGACAAAGACTTGCGGGTAATGCTGTCCTATTATATCTCGTTTTCCTGCATGAAATAGCGGATCCTGCTCTATTGACGAATAGCCAAAAGGATTGTACACCGCGATTATCCTGTCATGGTATGCTCTACGAATTTCTTCATTGCCAAACCAAAGCAAATTGAATGCCCAATCACTCAACACTTTATACTTTACATCAAACTTCCCAAACCGGTTGAAGATGTTACGTCGAAAAAATATTGCCTGGTGACAGATGTTTTGTTCAAAAAGTTTGACGAAAGAGAACTCACCGTCATAAACCGGTCCATTTGTACCCCATTGAACATTGCCGTAAAGAATATCATAATGAGCGGATTCATCTGATCCAATAAGCTCAGTAAGAACATCGTTATCAAAAAGAGTGTCATCACTCCCCAAAAAATAAAGCCAATCTCCCGTGCTTTTATCGATACCTTTATTCATGGCATCATAAATTCCGATATCCTGCTCTGAAATGATTCGTATATGGGGGTATTGAAGAGCATACGTCTTTACGATTGCAACTGTTTCGTCAGTCGACAGATTATCGATAATCAGGTGTTCCTTATGGACGTAGGATTGCTGTGCTACACTCAGAAGACATGCATTCAGATGTTTAGCGGAGTTATAGGTAGGGGTAATGATCGATATTTTCGGGTAATTCATAGAGTATGTCTTATTTTGCCTGCCAACTGCGCCTCAATCATTTTGCTCACAACATCAGCCATATCAGTCTCGGCGTTCCATCTGATCAGGCGTAATGCCTTCCGAGCATTTCCGCAATCGAAAGGAATATCTGTTGGACGAAATATCAAAGGGTCAATATCTGTATGATCCTGCCAGTCAAGGGAAAAATGTCGAAAAGCAAGCTCAGCAAACTCAGCAAGAGCATGGCTTTTGCCAGTCGCAATCACAAAATCCTCCGCTTGCTTTTGCTTCTTCAACCGCCACATCGCATCAACATATTCCGGAGCCTATCCCCAGTCACGTTGAATGGTCTTATTCCCTAACCGAAGCCTCTCCCCGCTTCCGACGGCAATACGGCATGCTGAAGCGATAATTTTTCGCGTAACAAACCTTTCCAAGCGCAACGGTGATTCATGATTGAACAGAATTCCTGTACAGGCAAACAATCCATAGGCTTCCCTGTAATTTGCACTCTGCCAGAATGCTGCAGCTTTTGCAACGGCATAAGGGCTCCGTGGGCGAAACAGAGTCTCTTCATTTGCGGTATCCTTCTGAGTATTCCCAAAGCATTCGCCCGAACCAGCGTTATAGATGCGGATAGGAGGGTCAAGAAATCGAACAGTTTCCAAAAGGTTAATGGTTCCAGATAAAATGTTCTCAAGTGTTTCCAATTCCCTCTTCAAAACCAGTTGTTGCTACCCAGTCGAGATCTTTCATTCTGATTGCTCAGGTCAAGCTATAAAATAAGGGCAATATTTCGTTTTTTGATGAAATCATCTTCATTACGCCCTTTATCATG
>CAIVCU010000111.1 GCA_903904495.1 uncultured Chlorobiaceae bacterium | reverse complement strand
ATAAAAGCATCAGCGAATCAGGCATCAAAGAAGATACCAAAACATGGCACGAAGCCCAGCGACATTTTTTTACTGCGGCATTGGCAGTCTATGAGTTCCTTGATTTGCCTGATAGAAAATCAGTAACACCATACATAGAGCACCAATTGGAATACCTGTCACCAATTTGCTCTATAGTGATAGGTCAACCCAATAGCAGAAGTAACCGCACCCTGAAGACGAAACAGACCGGGAGGAATAGTAAGGGAGGTGTCTCGAAAAAATTAACTGCTCTTAAAAAATAACGATTCAAATGAAAAAGATACAAAATCATAGAACAAGAAGGGGCCGTAAATCAAAGCGGCCAATGCTTACAATTAACTCTAAATTCGCGATTCAACAATCCTCTTCGGGTCCGGGCACTCTGGCACTACTCACATCGGATATAGTAAAAGCATCCCGCACGGATGAGAAAGTGAACCGGGCCTTCAAGGAAGTGGCACCCGATGAGTTTATGCGTTTTCCAGGTGAGAAGGCGCCCTTTTTAGACATTCATCAATATAGGCTATTTCGCAAATATGGCACCTCATACATCCGCCTTAAATTTCAGGATGAGGATGTAACAATGCCTGGGGAGCTATCATGGATGTTGGATTGCGCTGACCTATTATTCAATTACTACGACCGGTTACAGCCAGCCCAGAACGAGCTTGACATAATAAAATACGCTACGTACATGACAATCTGGAGTTATTTGTCAGCATCTGGCTTCGTTCGTGTTCATGATACTTTGTTCAACAGCGTGCCGCCAATATACGTTCCTCCCCGCTGGCCAGAAGAAGAAGGCGTTGTCTTTGGAGCACAGGATTTTAGAAATGGAACGTGCATTGCTGATGCTGTAAAACGGAAAATAATTATGAGAATAGTACTCGAGCCCGATTCATTCAAGGCCGATAGTATCGAAGTGGCAGAATTTGCAGGAATGGTGGCCACCATGAAAGCATGTAAAGAAAAAGGCATTACCAGTGGGATTTATACCCGAAACGGGTTTGCTGTCTCAAGCGTGAATGATGACCCGCAGGGCCTATACTTTCAAGATAAAAGCCTCAGCGAAAAAGACCGTCTGCTTGTGGACCAGGCTGTAGGCTGGCTGAAGGCAAATCCTGAACATAATCAGTGTAAAAAATGGGATGACGGATGGGGTGAAATCCAATACTATGAGCTCGGAGAGGATTACTACGCAGACTAAAAAAAGCAGATATGGCAAAGATGAAATACTATGCAGCGCGGCATGGCCGCGAGGGAAGTCAAATTTACTACGCATGGGATATGTGCGATAAGAATGTGACCGGGTTCAAAGGGGCTACGTGCAAATCATTCGAGACTGAGGCAGAAGCGCTGATATGGCTGGAAATGAATTTGAAGCCCGGGGAAAAGATAGCAGGGGCCAAGAAGCAACGCCCACTGTTCTGATGACGAATGAAGAATAAAATTATTAATCAATACAAGTAATCCATTAAAATAATAATACAATATGAGCAAGGTACAACATAGAATAAAAAGGAGTCGTAAATCAGAGCGGCGAATGCTGGTCATTAATTCTAAAAATAAGCCGTCATACCAAACCGAGCCAAAAAAGTACGATGAAGAAAATACTAACAGACCCTCCCTGGCAATGACAAGTTTTTTTTCAAAGCCGAGTCGTAGTT
>CAIVCU010000110.1 GCA_903904495.1 uncultured Chlorobiaceae bacterium | reverse complement strand
CGGTCTTGATCACAGCATGCATGGTGAGCATGGATATGGTCTTATCAACCTCAATTAACTCTTTGCAATGAAACTGATAACAGCAATTATTCAGCCGGACAGGCTCGATCATGTTCGAGAGGCCTTGATCCAGGCTGATATAACAAGAATTACCGTCAGCCGGGTAACCGGTCATGGCCGGCAGGAGGACATTGAAATCTACCGGGGCCAGAAAATAGCGCCAAACCTTATTCCGAAAATCCGTATTGATATTGCTGTCAACAATGAATTTGTCGATATCACTGTTGACACGATCATTCATGCAGCAAGTCATGGGGTTGGAGAGATTGGAGACGGAAAGATATTTATTACCCCACTTGAGGAGTGTATCCGGATAAGAACCAGAGAGCGTGGCGGTAAAGCGATATAAAATCTATTTTACAGTAACAGGGTCAGGGACTATTTCACTGCCCCTGTTGTTGCTGGGTTTCGCTTGATGAGGGGTTTGCTGAAGTTGGAACGGGAATGAACGGCATCTGCTTCCATGCAGGATAATAGGTGTTCAACCATGTTTCAGCGTTGGTATCTCCAAGTTTTGCCGCCTGGCGGAAGTCATCCAGACGTCCGGATAAATCACCGGTTTTACTTTTTGCGATTCCCCTGTGAAAAAACGCAGTTGCCATTTTTTTATCAAGCTCAATGGCCTGTGAAAAATCAGGAATAGCTTCCGCATATTCACCGCTCATATTTTTCACCACCCCTCGGTTATAGTAACCCACAGCTTTGAAATATGATTCTCCACAGTTTATGACCATTGAGTAATCGCTGATGGCCTGAGAATATTGTTTAAGCTGTTGTTCTGCTGCGCCCCTCATCTGGTATGCCATGCCAAAAGACGGGTTGTTATCAATGGCTTTGGAATATAATTTTATGGCGTTTGAAAGGTCACCATGAAGGTGTTTTTCGTATCCCTCGTTGAAATAGCTGTTGGCAGATTCAGCAAGGGCAATGCTGATATGCAACAGAATAAATGCCACAGCAATTGTGATACAACAAACAATCCTTCTCATGGATGAGCGGCTGAAAAATCTATAAGGGATAAAACAGGAAAACAGCGTACAGTTCTAATATAGTTTTCCGGCATTACTAGTTCCTTTTTTTTCTGTATACCTTTACGGCAGACTTCCATTATGTTTATTTGCACAAGTTATACTGCTTTTTCTATCTTGTTTCTATTCTAATATTGTCAACGCACCCTCCCGCTAATGTTCAGGATCAGCCTCAAGGAATTTGAAGGGCCGCTTGATTTGTTGCTGTTTTTTATCACGCGCGATGAACTGGATATTTATAATATTCCGATCTCAAAAATTACAGCTGATTTTATTGGCTATATCCATGATGTCAGAACCCTGAATCTTGAGGTTGCCGCGGAATTTATTTATATGGCCTCAATGCTGATGAGCATCAAGGCGAAAATGTTGCTTCCACGATCAACCATGGATGGCGAGCCGGCCGACGAGTTTGATCCGCGAACAGAACTTGTCCAGCGGTTGCTGGAATACAAAAGGATTAAAGAGGCCTCAGCTACCTTGATGCAGCTTGCTGAAGTTAGGGAAAACCTTTTTTGCCGTGGTTTATTTGAGGTTTTTGAGCCCGAGACTATCGATGAACTTGACGAACCGGTCAATCGGCCAACGCTTTACCATCTCATGCATGCCTATAAATCTGTTCTGGAATACATGCCCCGGTCCATGACCCGCAGAGTACAGGATGCTCCGGTAACGGTGGAAGAGCAGTCCCTGCTTATTTTGTCGCACCTAAAGGATCAGGTGCCGCTCTCTTTTCTTTCTGTACTTGAAGGTGTTACTGAGCGCATCATTCTTGTTGTTACTTTCCTTGCTGTTCTTGAGTTGTGTAAAAACCAAAAAATTATCGTACTGGTAAAGGATGGTCATGATGATTTCTGGATTACCATGAGAACAGTATTGAGTCCTCGATAATAATCTATTAATGCTTTTGTGCTATGCCTGAAATTGTACCCTTTAAAGGGATTCTCTATAACTCCGAGTTACTGCTGAACGCCTCCGGGCTTATTTGTCCGCCATACGATGTTATATCAGAAGAACAGCAACAGCAGCTCTATGCAAGCTCCCCGTTCAACGCAATACGGCTTGAACTCCCTTTGGAGTCTGACCCCTATACAGCAGCAGCATTGCGCCTTGGTGAGTGGCTGCAAAACGGTGAACTGAAGAACGACCCTCTCCCTGCCATCTATCCATATTTTCAGACATTTGAGGATTCTGAAGGAAATCCGCACACTCGAAGCGGTTTTTTCGCTGCCTTGAGGCTGCATGAATTTGCTGAAAAAAAAGTTCTGCCTCATGAAAAGACCCTTTCGGGCCCTAAAGCTGACCGGTTAAATCTGTTTAGAAAAACCAAAGCCAATATCAGCAGTATTTTCGGTCTCTATGCCGATGAGAGTAAAACCGCTGATCGATTGTTGAAAGCGTTTGCCGAAACCGATCCACCAATAGTTGATGCACTGTTCCAGGGTGTACAAAACAAGATGTGGCGAATCACCGATCCACTGCTTATCGAGCAGCTACAGCACTCACTCTTGGAGCGTACTGTCTATATTGCTGACGGACACCACAGATACGAGACCGGCGTGAACTATCGCAATGAGCGTGCCGATGCCAATCCCTCACATAACGGCAATGAGCCTTATAATTTTATTCTGGTTTATCTGGCAAATATTTATGATGAAGGGCTGATTATTTTTCCGATTCACCGTCTTGTGCATAGTCTGGAGGGGTTTGATGCTGCAAGGTTAAAACTGCGGCTCCAAGAGTTTTTTACCGTTACTGAACTGCAGGACAGAACAGCCCTGAAGGCATTTCTTGAAGGTGAGCCCTCAAACTATGCCTATGGTGTGGTTACCTCCGGCAATATATTCGGAATAACGCTTAAAACGGATCCGGATCCTCTTCTTGATCCTGCCCGCCCTGAGGCACTTAAACGTCTCGGTCTGGTGCTTTTACATGATCTCGTGCTGGGTCGCCTGCTGGGCATTTCTACAGAAGCTATGGCAAAACAAACTAATCTTGTTTATGTGAAGGACGACAGGGAGGTTTTTGAATCTGTCGTTTCGGGGCGCGTGCAGGTCGGATTTGTCGTCAAACCGACAACCGTTGACCAGGTGCTTGCTGTATCGGAAACAGGGGAGGTCATGCCGCAGAAATCGACCTTTTTCTACCCGAAAATCATGACAGGCCTTCTTTTTAATCCGCTCGAATGAACCCCAATGATTGAAGAGTTTCTCTCTTCCTCTGCTGAAATGACCTGTCGGTATGGCAGGCAGTTCGCATCGGGATTGCGTTCTGGAGAAATTATTTCTCTCATCGGTCAGCTTGGTGCAGGAAAAACCCTCTTTATGAGAGGAATTACGGAGTTTTTCAACTGTGCCGACCAGCTGTCGAGCCCGACATTTCCGATATTTAATATATATCAGGGCTCATTGGCTGGCGAGCAGGTCACACTGCATCATTTCGATCTTTACAGAATCCAGTCCCTTCATGAACTTGAAGCTATTGGATTCGATGAATATCTCTCAAGCGGATACCTTTCTGTTGTGGAGTGGGGAGATCGTTTTCCGGAATATGCGTCACTCTACTCTGCAACGGTATCTCTTGAATATGATGGGGATGACCGCCGCAGAATTATTATTAATCATACTTCTTCATGAATATTCTTGCCATAGAGTGTACCCATGCAGCTCTGAGTGTTGCAGTAAAGAAAGACGGAGCAGTTACCGAGTTGAAGAGTGCCGATTGGTGGAAGGCAGCAGAAGCGCTTGTTCCGCTTATCGCGGAGGTCATGGCACAAAGTAATCTCAGGAATCAGGAACTCGACTGTATTACGGTTTCATCAGGTCCCGGGTCTTTTACCTCATTACGCATCGGCATGTCGGTTGCAAAAGGAATGGCTTACGGCCTTGGAATACCCCTGATTCCTGTTCCCACCATGCCGGCGATGGCCTCGTCATATCCGGGAGGAGCTGGTATGGTCATGGCCGTTATTCAGGCTCGAAAGGGTGAATATTATTATGCAGCTTATATTCCGGAAGAACTCTCATCAGGGGTATGGCATGATGAGGTTCTGAGAGGCTCAGCCCCAGAAGTTGCTGTTGCGGCTCAAGGATGTGCAGTCGTTGGCCGTCAGCTTGATGAACTGGTACCTTTACTTGCCGGTTGCAGTGCTGCGGAATATGCGGAAGCGGATTTTTTTTCAGCTGGAGCCCTTTTCCCTGCAGTAGAAAGACTATGTAAGACGGCAGATGTCGCAGGGCTTGACAATGTAGTCCCCGACTACCGGCAAATGTTTATACCCAATACCGGGCGAGAGTAAATGACATCGCTTCTCTCACCACGACTCTCCCTATTGGTTTGAGTTTTTTCCCCTAACGGCAGTCTGCGTATCAGGTTACAAACTCCTGAAATTACGCGCGAATTATCGTATATTACAGTTCATGTCTTTCCTATGTACAGGCACAAAACCGTGCCATTGGAATGAGACTATAACACCGATACTAAACTCTGTTTACGGATATGTCTAAAAAATCATGTTGGCCTGAAACAATAAAAAATGCAACAGAACGCATCATTTCCCAGATGAGTGAAGAGGAGAAGCGAACACTTCGTGGAACAAAAAAAGAGGAGCTGGCGAAGTTCAATTTTGGCATGGGAGTCTATATTCGCAATAAATTCGGACTGGTTGACGGTAATGATGCCTTGATGAAAGCATGTGCTCTTACTCAACAAGGCGAGATCTACAATATTTTTTACGGTGATGATCCTGAAAGTGCCGCAGGGGTTATCATTGAAGCTGTCTGGAAAGAACTGAAAAGAGCTGCATGATGTTCATGGCTCTATGTGCTGAGTAATACTGTTATCGGCAGCCGTTCAGCATGACGATGAGCTCCCGGGAGAGTTTTCAATTACAGTTGCAATTATTAAGGATTGTAGGGGCGGGTTTTCTTGTAGGGAGACCTGCCATATGCCGGGTTGATTCAAGGCTTTTTTTTGCGTCCGTGAGCATGCTTTTTTGTATGTTCATGTGATGTTCTTATTGCCATTTTGTTTCTATGTGGTGTTAAGTTGTTATAAAATATAGTAAAACTATGAAGAGCGGAGGTTTATGAGCAATCTGAAAAAAGACGATATCTATACAGCAGACCATGGAAAAGAGGTGGAAATCGGTGAATTGCTGGCGAAGAGAAGTGCCGAACTGGCGCTGGAAAAAAAGTGTGAAGAAATTAAAATCCTTGATCTCAGAGGGTTGACGTCAGTCACGGATTTTTTTGTGATAGCAACAGCTGATTCCGAACGTAAGGCAAAGGCGGCAGCGGAGCATTTGATCGATGAACTTAAAGAGGATGGGGAGCGTCCAATGCATATCGAAGGCATGGATTCCATGCACTGGATTCTGTTAGATTATATTAATGTTGTTGTACATATTTTTATGCCTGACGAACGTCGTTTTTATGACTTGGAATCACTCTGGTCCGACGCTCCTGTAATGACGGTAAGTTGATATTCTGAGGCTAAACCTGCACTTTCCCCTCATCAATGCTTAATCGGTCGGTAAGAATTTCGACGGATTTTTATACATTACCCCGTTGAGTTATTTATATCACTTATCACTCAGGATCTACCTATGCAGCGTGAAAGAATAGTCCCGATCAGTATTGAAGAAGAAATGCGGGGTTCTTATCTCGATTATTCAATGTCGGTCATTGTCAGTCGTGCGCTGCCCGATGTTCGTGACGGTCTTAAGCCCGTTCATCGAAGGGTACTTTTTGGAATGCACGAGCTTGGTCTGCAGGCAGGCAAGCCGCATAAAAAGTCTGCACGCGTAGTCGGTGAAGTGCTGGGCAAGTTTCACCCCCATGGCGATACGGCTGTTTACGACAGTCTTGTTCGTTTGGTGCAGGACTTTTCCCTGCGTTATCCCCTCATTGACGGTCAGGGAAACTTTGGTTCAGTAGATGGCGATTCACCTGCTGCAATGCGATATACTGAAGTTCGCATGAAAAGCATTGCCGGCGAAATGCTTAAGGATCTCGAAAAAGGAACCGTTGATTTTTCCCTTAATTTTGATGACTCTCTTGAAGAACCGACGGTTCTTCCATCTGCGATTCCCAACCTTCTGGTAAACGGATCGTCAGGTATTGCGGTCGGAATGGCAACCAATATTTCTCCCCAGAACCTCAGAGAGGTTGTCGACGGTATGATAGCCCTGATCGCAAATCCGGAACTGGAAGTTACCGATCTCATGAAATATGTTATCGCCCCCGATTTCCCGACCGGTGGCATTATATATGGTTACGAAGGTGTTCGCCTTGCCTACACGACAGGTCGCGGTAAAGTTGTTATCCGGGCGCGAGCTCTCGTGGAGGTCACCCAGAAAAACGGCAGGGAATCCATTATTGTTACTGAACTTCCCTATCAGGTCAACAAGGTACGGTTGATCGAAAAAATTGTTGAACTGGTTCACGATAAAAAACTTGAAGGTATTGCCGACATCCGCGACGAATCCGATCGTGATGGAATGCGATTGGTGATTGAGCTCAAGCGCGATGCGGTTGCAAAGGTGGTGCTCAACAACCTGTACAAGCATACCCCGATGCAGGACACCTTCGGGGTGATTATGCTGGCGCTGGTAGATGGAGTCCCGAGGGTACTCAATCTCAAGCAGATGATGGAGTATTACATCAAGCATCGCAACGAAATTATCCTCCGTCGTACGCAATTTGACCTTACCGCAGCAGAAAAGAGAGCTCATATTCTTGAAGGACTGAAGATCTGTCTCGATAATCTTGACGAGGTGATCTCCACTATCAGGGAGTCTCCAGATGCCAGCACAGCCCAGGAACGGCTCATTGAGCGTTTCGGATTGTCAGAACTACAGGCGAAAGCTATACTTGAGATGCGCCTGCAGCGTCTGACCGGCATGGAGCGGACAAAGATCGTTATAGAGTACAACGAAGTACTTGCTCTTATAGAAGAGTTGCGATTTATTCTCAGCAGTCCCGAAAAGCAGATGCAGATTATCAGGGAGGAACTCCTGAGAGTCAGAGAGGTTTACGGTGATGCCCGCCGTACCGAGATTGTGCCTCAGGAAGGGGATTTCTCCATCGAAGACATGATAGCTCAGGAAGATGTGGTGATCACGATTACCCACGACGGCTTTATCAAACGCTTCCCGGTTTCAGGGTACCGCCGCCAGGCAAGGGGTGGTAAGGGAGTAACCGGAGCGCAGGCAAAGCATGACGACTTTATCGAGCACATGTTTATTGCTTCAACGCACAACTATATTCTTTTCTTCACCAGCAGAGGCCGCTGCCATTGGCTGAAAGTTTACGAAATCCCCGAAGCAGGACGTGCGGCAAGGGGGAGGGCACTGGCCAACATCATGGAGCTTCAGCCGGGCGAAAAAATCAGAGCCTACATCAACATCAGGAACTTTGACGAGCCGGGCTTTATTGTTATGGCAACGACCAACGGTATCGTGAAAAAAACATCACTTGAAGAATTTTCACACCCCAGAAAGAATGGTATTGCGGCCATTACCATCGAAGAAAACGATGAACTTCTCGATGCCCGTCTGACCGATGGTGAACATCAGATCATCCTAGCCAAGAGTTCCGGTTTTGTTGTTCGTTTTCCTGAAGCTGAAATTCGCTCTATGGGCCGGACAGCGATGGGCGTCAAGGGAATCACACTCGACAAGGGCGAAAAATGCATTTCAATGGTAACCACCAAGCGCTTTGATACTGCCCTGCTTGCGGTTACCGACAATGGCTTTGGCAAGCGGAGCCGTGTGGAGGACTACCGTCTGACACGACGCGGTGCACGCGGGGTTATTACACTCAAGGCGCATGAAAAGATCGGAGCTCTTATCGGACTGCTTGATGTCAACGACGACGATGATCTTATCATCATCACCACTCACGGCATCGTGAATCGTCAGCATGTCTCTGATATCCGGTTGACCGGAAGGAACACCTCAGGTGTTCGTCTTGTCAGACTCATGGCAGGAGATCTCATTTCCGCTCTTGCAAGAGTACCGAAAAGCGATGAGGAAGGGGATCCTGATTTTCAAATAGAAGATCCGGATGGCCAGATTGATCTTTTTGTCTGACACAGCAGTTTCTTCAGAAAACCGATTAACGTTACAGTCTATCAAGCGGAGAACCTATGGATCCGAAAAAGCCTTATATCATAACAGAAACAAAGGGAACAAAGTATTACTGTGCTTGCGGCAGGTCGCAAAAAATGCCTTATTGCGATGGGGCTCATAAAGGCAGTGGTCTTCATCCGGATAAAGTAGAAATTGAAGAGGAAAAAACCGTTGCGATATGCAGTTGTCGCAGTTCGGCCAACCTCCCATTCTGTGATGGTACCCATAATGCACTGCAATAGCCCAATTTTACCAATTAATCAACGACCAACGCTGTCATGGCTCGACCGAAAAATGTGAAGCATATTTTTGTGACCGGCGGAGTGATTTCCTCGCTCGGCAAGGGTATTCTGTCGGCCTCTCTCGGGATGCTGCTCAAGTCCCGTGGATTGAAGGTGGCCATACAGAAATATGATCCCTATATCAATGTTGACCCCGGCACCATGTCTCCCTACCAGCATGGCGAGGTCTATGTAACCGATGATGGCGCTGAAACTGACCTTGATCTTGGCCACTACGAGCGTTTTCTCGATGAGTCAACAACACAGGCATCAAACCTCACCATGGGCCGGGTCTATAAATCAGTCATCGATAAAGAGCGTCGCGGTGAATACCTCGGTGCAACAGTTCAGGTTGTGCCTCATGTGATCGACGAAATCAAGGACCGGATGGCTGAACAGGCTAAAAACAGCAACCTTGATGTTCTTATTACCGAGATCGGCGGCACAATCGGTGACATTGAATCACTCCCTTTTCTTGAAGCCATGAGGCAGATGAAGCTTGAGATGGGCGACCGCAACCTGCTGAACATCCATCTTACCTTTGTTCCCTATATCAAGGCGGCAAGCGAACTGAAAACAAAGCCTACCCAGCATAGCGTTAAAATGCTCCTTGGAGTCGGTATACAGCCTGATATCCTGGTATGCCGCAGTGAAAAGCCCTTGTCACGTGACATCAAGAACAAGGTTGGGCATTTCTGTAACGTCAACGAACACGACGTTATCGGTCTTAACGACTGCGATACCATATACGAAGTCCCGCTGATGCTCCTCAAGGAAAAGCTCGACCTGCGCGTTCTTAAAAAGCTTGGACTCAAAAACTACAGGGAGCCGAACCTCGACTACTGGCGCGATTTTTGCAAGAAGGTTAAATTTCCGCAGGATGGAGAAGTCACCATCGGTATCTGCGGTAAGTACACTGAATACCCCGATGCATACAAATCTATTCTTGAGTCATTCATTCATGCCGGAGCAAGCAATAATGTCAAGGTTAATGTCAAGCTGCTGAGAGCAGAGGATGCTGAATTGAAGGGATTCGATTTTGCAAAAGAGCTTGAAGGTGTTGGCGGCATACTGGTTGCACCCGGCTTCGGAGATCGAGGCATTGAAGGAAAAATAAAATTTATACAGCATGCCAGGGAAAAGAATATTCCCTTTTTAGGCATCTGTCTGGGAATGCAGTGCGCTACAGTTGAGTTTGCGCGGAACGTATGCGGCCTCCAGGATGCAAACTCAACAGAGTTTAACAAGCGTACCCGATTTGCGGTCATTGACCTCATGGAGCATCAGAAAAAGGTCAAGGAGAAAGGAGGCACGATGCGTCTTGGCAGCTTCCCATGCATTATCAAGGAGGGCTCAAAGGCGCATGAAGTCTATCAGAAGTTTCTTATCAACGAACGGCATCGACATCGTTACGAGTTCAATAATAGTTACCGTAAAAATTTTGAGGATGGCGGAATGATTTTTTCCGGTACGTCACCAAACGGCGAGCTGGTTGAAATTATAGAGCTGAAAGGCCATCGCTGGTTTGTCGGCGTACAGTTTCACCCTGAACTCAAGTCAAGGGTACAGAAAGTGCATCCCCTCTTTCATGGTTTTGTCGCAGCAGCCAAGGAGTACACAAAAGGCTCTCATCAGCTTGATTTGACAGTAGATATGCCCTCTTTTCTACCAGTAGAAAACGAACCTGCCCAATAAAGACTTTATTGCTGCAGAGCCGGTAGTCGTCGAGTTTTTATCCAGAAAAGCCCATCCCTCAACAAGATGGGCTTTTTTGTTTTATACCAATTATTACATCAAAAGCTCACCAATCCCTCTGTCATTTCGAACTGTAAGTGAGAAATCCATTCCCTATCCCCTACTCAGCACGCTCTATCCTCTCAGATCTTCCTGTATTTATACACCTCACATCCTCCCCTTTTTGTCCCATAACTGCCATAAGACCTATTGGGCCTATACGACATATCAGTCCAAATCTTTCCGAAATCAGTTGACAAAGCAGTGCCGTGACTTGATGAGCTATGAGGAAATTTACAAAACGAACCCATTCAGTTATTTACGAAAGGGGCACCGTCATCCTCATCCTTCTCATTCCTGAGTTCGCTCAGCCCTGAGCACCGTTCTTTGATCACTACGTTATTTCTCCTGCAGAAGGCGTGTAATCGCCTCATTTTAAATGAATTCCATACTTTTCTTGAGGAAAAAGGAAGAAAGAATTTGGAAGTACGGGTTAGGGGTGATACATTGGGAGCCCACTGAAGAATGAGCGAAAGTGAGGTTGGAAGTGGGGGTAGCCTGAAAGAAGGCATGTTATTTGACGGTAATGAGATGAAGGGAAAAGCGAGATGCTGACGATCATCTGAAAGCTCTTTTTTAAGGAGTTTAAAGATGAAAGAAAAGGAAAGAAAGTTTTGCAAAAGCCAGGAAAAGATGTACATTGGTTTCCCTTGAT
>CAIVCU010000109.1 GCA_903904495.1 uncultured Chlorobiaceae bacterium | reverse complement strand
TCAAAAAGCAGGTATCAGTACAAATGAAAGTATGGGGAGAAGATTTCAAGCACCTTAATTTCAAACAAATCGCTGGTGATTTCAAGGTCTATCAAGGCGAATGGATTCTTGTTGAGTACCCACAAGGACAAGGAACATTCCTTACCTACTATGCTGATATCAAACCGGATTTTTTTGCTTCACCTCTTATTGTTAAAGGTATTGAAAAACGAGATTGCCCTTTAGTGCTATCAGCAATAAAAAAGAAGGCAGAATCCTTTTATATCATTAAGCCACAGGACATTATTCCCTGATCTGCTCACCGCTTGACAAAAAATTGCCCTGTATGGACTTGATCCTTTTCGTGCTGAAAACGTGGGTTACCCTGCATAAATCAGTAATGATGGAATGTTAAGGGATTTATTGAACCACTCATTCAACAAGACATGGGAGAAGCAAAATGGATGAAGAAAAATTAGTATTGACCATGCCTATGATAGCGTGGGAGCGGGCAAAAGGTGAAATGAATGTCGTTCTTCAATCTTGTTTATACGATGAAACAGATGGTGAGCTCTTTGCAGGCGCAAGAATTATCATCGACAGATTTATCAATGATTTTGAATACTATATGGCCTGACCCGGCAGCTATATTGCCTCAAGCACACGCTCAAGAATTTCATTCACTTTTATGCCAAACTCCTCGATATCCAAGTTGCCAAGCGAGTAAAACCTTTGTATCGGGTCCATGAACACGACTGCCGTTTTCCCGTCATCCCTGGTGTAGATCACCACATTACAGGGCAGCATTACCCCGATATTTATTTCTGCACTCATTGCTTCATAGGCGAGGCTCGG
Source organism: uncultured Chlorobiaceae bacterium (assembly GCA_903904495.1). Taxonomy (GTDB): domain Bacteria; phylum Bacteroidota; class Chlorobiia; order Chlorobiales; family Chlorobiaceae; genus Chlorobium. Next base: position 10,493 of record CAIVCU010000109.1, on the reverse strand, counting down.
ATTACAAGCGCCTAAAATTATATATTCACGAAATTCCTTCTGGAGTTTTTCTGCAAATTTTTTGCTGATGTCGATTTCAGTGAGAACGCCAAATCCTTCCTTCGAAAGTTCATCACGTACCTTCTGTTGAGCTTCAGTACAAGACATGTCCCCTGTCTTTCCAAACGCATACGGTGTTGTCAGATCCATCGGGAATCTCCTGTTTGAGTTAGTATGCTTTTGTTGCCCTTTGAAACTATTCATTCAATCGGCTTTCAGTTTGCTGGTTTTTCCGGCCATAGTAAAATCGTTCATATGCAGTCCATTTACCGAGTGTGTCCACCAGATTACTGTCACTTTTCCCCATTCTGTAACTAGTTTTGGATGATGTTGTTCGACCTCAGCCAGTTCACCTACCAGATTTGTAAAAGTGATTGCGCTCTTGAAATCTTTAAAAGAAAAGGTGCGCTGTAATCGGCTTATACCGTCTTCCGTTGTTACTTCCCATTCCGGAATTAATTCTAATAACTTGTTTATCTCGCCTGAAGGCATAGGGTCCAGCCCGTCCGAACAAGGCTCGCAGGTTTTGTTTTTCAGTTCGTTCATGTTCTTTCTCCTTTGAAATTTGTGTGTTCAATTACATTTTTGGTCGTGTCTTCGATGCTGGTAATGTTAATATCTCAGCGTTGTCTGGGATGCTGGCTGCCTGAGAAAATTCATTGGTACAATGCGGGGAATTGTTTTCGCAACTGTTTCAGTTTTGGCATATCGTTGATGATGATATAGGGGTCAACAGGATGAAGTGCGAGATAATTCTGGTGATACTTCTCCGCAGGATAAAATTGTAGCAGCGGCAAGATTTGTGTCACGATCGTAGAGTCAAATTTGTGTGAGGCGGTGAGCGTATTGATGTAGCTTTGTGCCATTTTCTGCTGCTCAATCGTGGTATAAAAAATCACTGAGCGGTATTGGTTTCCTTCATCAGGACCTTGCCGGTTGAGCTCGGTCGGGTTATGTGCCACGTTAAAAAACACTTGCAGCAATTGCTGATAGGTAACCTGATTCGGGTTGAAACGAACCCTTACTGATTCGGCATGTCCGGTATTGCCATTACTTACTTGTTCGTAATGCGCTGTAGCAGCTTTACCGCCTGCATATCCTGATTGCACATCTGAAACACCCTTGAGATGCTTAAAGACTGCATCCACACCCCAGAAACAGCCACCGGCAAAGACTGCAGTTTGTTCGGTCGGCAATGCGGCAGCATTTGATAACCCACTCATCCCGAGCATCAAGCAAACGCTGATAATAACAATAGAACTACTGATAAGCCTCTTGTAGAGCATGATGAATCTCCTTTTGATTATCCGAAAGTGAAAGCAAAAGCCTCAGCTCCGGCATCTAAAAATTTAATACTAAAAGTGTGCATGGAATTTTTTCCTTTTAGTCGGATGAGCTGGTAGAGTCGCTGTTCACGGATCACACCGTTACCGTGAGAGTCAATATCTGTGCCGTGATCAGCATCAGGGGGGATGCCATCCAAGGTGACTCTGAAACGGACCGGCTTATGGTTCTGCGAACCCATAACCAGATGCAGATCGCGGCCTTGAAAACGAAAACTGATGGTTCCCCCTGCTGCTTGCAATACATTTTCATCTGCGGATACATTCCACTTGCCGCTCAACGACCATTGGTCTTGTTTGAGCGATTTTGGTGTACTGTAGTGTGCTGCAACATCCTGTTTGATTGCTTCCGGAGATGCGAAATTCTCTTGACGGCCGTAACCTAGGTAGGTTTCCGGTGAGCGGTCCAGGTCAATTGCAGCTGCTGTTGTTCCTGAACCCGTTACGTGCACGAAACCCTCGCTCAGTAACTTCTCGCCATGATGGGATTCCTTAAGCAGGAGTTGAATCATTTGCTCAGTTTCCTCATATGCTCCTTCACCAAGGTGTTGTTGGCGAATCCTGCCTTGCGCGTCTATCAGGTAATGTGCAGGCCATGCGTCGTTCTTGAAAGCATTCCAGATTGTGTATTGATTATCCATTGCTACGGGGTATGTAATACCAAGATCTTTAATGGCTTGTTCAACGTTGTGTTGTTCTTTTTCAAAGGCAAATTCCGGTGTATGTACGCCGATTATGACCAACCCCTGATCCCGATATTTTTCATGCCATGCTTTCAGATAAGGCAAAGTGCGCAGGCAGTTTATACACGAGTAAGTCCAGAAATCAACCAGCACTACTTTGCCGCGCAGCATTTCGTTGTTCAGTGGTGGAGAATTCAGCCAGTGCGTCGCGCCTGCGAGTAATGGAGTTAATGTGTTTGTCGAGAGGCTGCTGGCTTTTGGTTTTGTGGTTAGCGTTGAAACTAATTGCTGTTCAGTGTTAGCGGTGCTTAAAAAGGAAAATTGCGACAGGAAGCGTGTATCCCAACCGAGAGCTATAACTAACACCCCAAATACGACTGCAATGCCCAATCCCCTTCGTATCCATAGCTCGGCTCCCAAACCGCGTTTCATAAGAGTTAAAATTTTTCCACCCGCAAACAGAGCGAGGGCAAGCGACGTTGCCGCACCGGCAGCAAACACCAGGAGCAACAGGGCACTATACAGATTTGCGCCATTCAGCGCAGCGCCAGCCAGTACCAAACCAAGAATCGGTCCCGCGCAAGGAGCCCATAAAAAGCCGACAGCCACACCCAGTAGCAATGAACCTTTCAGACTGCCTTCCTTATCGGCTTGTTGTTCCAGTCGCCCTCCAAGAGTGACAAACGGACGCATCAATCGGTCCGACAAAGCAGGAAAGATCAGTGCCACCCCTAAGAGTAACAACAGCAACATCGCAGCATAACGGCCATATTGATTGATCTGAACAAGCCAGGCACCACCTACCGCGGCAAAACTGGCCAACAGGGTGAAGGTTGTGGCCATGCCAACCAGAATAGGTAGCCCATTGCGAAGGAATGACTGATCTGAACGGGCAAAAATAAATGGTAATACCGGCAACACGCAGGGGCTGAAGATAGTCAGGAGGCCACCAAGATAAACAAGGAAAAATATCAGCATAGAAGTCGTCAGGTTTTTTTAACCTTTTTCACGAATCGCATCGCTACGGTGTTCATGCAATAACGCAATCCTGTAGGTTGAGGACCATCGTCAAACACATGACCAAGATGGGCATCACATAAGGAGCACTGCACTTCGGTGCGATTCATACCGAACTCGTTATCCGTTACTTTATGGACATTTTCCGGGGCAATCGGTTTCCAGAAACTTGGCCAGCCGGTACGCGAGTCGTATTTGGTAAGGCCATCAAAGAGAGCATTGTCGCAGCAAACACAACGATACAGCCCAGGTTCATGTCTGTCATAACCCGGGACTGAGTAGGCGTTCTCGGTACCTTTTTCGCGGGTTACCCCATAAGCCAATGGTGAGAGTGTTTTTCGCCATTCAGCATCTTTATGCACTTTGGATAGCGTTACGCGCCGTAAAGCTTTGCCGTCATCAGAAAATTGTACGATTGTAACCTTATTGCCGTTGCTTGCCAAAACAGCAAAAGGACGGGTTGCTAAAACAATGGTGGTACTGAATAAAGCAAATATAAATTGTCTGCGTTGCATGGTGATTCAGACGTTTAACCCAACGATCTCATACATGACAAAAAAACCAAAACAATAACCGCCTCTTTAAACGCTCGAGTGAATGATGATAGTATAAAAGCCTCATACTTGATGAAAAAGCTACTCCATGAATTGCCGACTTAATCTCTATTGACTTGTTCACAATCAACATTCGCTTCTGTATAAAAGTTTATATTTTGTTGTGTGATTATAGAAATAATATATAAAACCAAGCCTGCGGTCTGAAGAGCATTGGAGTCTCATCAGACCTTATACAAAGCATTGGCCGCAAGAGGAGGGTATCGGGGACAAGATTTAACTGCTTCCTGTGCTTTGATTCAATACTCTGGAAATGCAATTCACCAGACATTGGATCCGGAAAGTCCTGACTTTACGGACGGCACATTAATCAGATATCACTAAAATTCTCAAGGTTCGATTATTCCGGTTTTATGGCAACACGCTATCCTGAATAATCGACAAACTTCCCTAAACTGAACGGCACCAATTTTACAACGCCATCAGGGCTTTCTTTATTCAGCCATGTCATAAAACTGCTATTGATCCAGTCGTTGTAATTACCTTTAAAGCCTTCATTATCAGGATAGAGAGCAATAAACTGTTTCACTATTTCGCTTGTTAATGCGGTTTGATCACCATCGGGTTTGTATTTTGTTATTCCAGGACAGCGCGTACACTGGCTGTTTGAGTCGGCGAGACTGCAAAGATCACTTATTTCGGTCAGATAACCACAGTGGCTTCCCTTTTCAATTTGTGCGACAACAGCCCATGATTCACTTTTTGGAGGTGCAAGCTGGGCGAATTGGGTATCAACTCCCGCTTTATCCGACCATGCTGGAGGGGTTGAATCATCAAGGCAGGCACAGTCGCACTCACCGACAATCATCACCATTGGTAAAGGAGTTGTTGAAAGCACCTCCCTGTAAGCTTGCATTCCGGGTGATATGATGGGTATTTTCTGGTCAACAGGGGACAACTGGATCAGCCCTACCGGGTTCGCTCTATCAGAGGGATCCCATTCAGACAGAGGATCTGAATAGGCCGGAATAAACTCACGGTCAAAGATAACAGGGTCGAAGAGACGATAACTCTCCTTACCAAGCTTCTGGAGTGTTTCAAATCCGCAGGCGGCAGCCTGGGCATGCGCACCGCCTACTGAATGACCGGCAAAAATAACGTTATTGGAGATCATGAATTTCGATTTGTCGGAAACCCTGCTGTCAAATAAGGCACGGTTCTGATTTTGACTCTCCTCTTTATAAAAGAAATCAGTAGCACCGTATTTGACAAGATAGGAGGCTGCTGCATAGGTTTCCTGCCCTACCCTTGGATTGCCGCCAATGTCAATTCCCGGAATTCCTATCGTTTGCGAGTGTGCCGCACTGACAAATGCCATTGCCCAGTTTTTTTCAACAATCGCGTCACTGTAGTTGTAAAACGAAGATGGGTTAATCGCAAAAAGCGGGTTATCGCCCAGAAAAGCGCCAATTATTTTTTTCGGGTAAAAGAGCAGGTCATTGCCGACGAGAAATCCGTGATTGAACATCACAAGACCATTAGCCTGCAGGTTTTTTGGAAAGAAAACTTCAATAACCACCTCAATAAACTGAGGAATCTGTTTGTCATATTGTATCCAGAGATGAATCCGGTCAAAACAGTAGTTGTTGATGCAAATAGGATCCATAGTGATGATACCGTTTTAGGAATTAAAAAGAGCTCAATAATAATTCACGGAAAAAGCATCTCATTCTAACTTTCTTTATTGTACAAGGAAAAGGAGAGGTTTCGGGACAGAAAAAATTAAGTTGAAGCCTTCCCCATCAAGGGCGGGTTACTGAATCAGTAGGGATTAATTCAGACCGATCTGATTTTCAGTTTAAAATAAATAAATTACGTTTTTTAAACAACAGTGGCTTTCCTTGAAATCATTTTTGCGATCCCCTCTGACAAGCATTATTTGGCAGACTTCACTACTTCCGATGCAGAATATTTGCGACTGATCCTGACCGCCTGTATTTTTCTGATCCTTTTTCCTGCTCAACGGTTGCCGGATTGAGGAAGTGAAGATGAATTGCTGTGTTGGGAGTTGTTTTTATGACTCGAAAACTGGGATCGCGATTGTTTGACATCCCTTTTTTATTTGTTATCATATGAATGAGTTTTCATGTATCAGGGAGGAGAATATGATGGAAAATAAAGAGGACGGCTGTCAGGAGCAGTGTTTTCATCCCGAGGTGGTTGAATCAGTTCGTCGGGATATGCTCGGCAGCGTTCCGAGTGATGAGCTTGCGCAACTGTTCAAGGTGCTTGGCGACGATACGAGAATAAAGATACTTGATGCCCTTTTCCGGTCGGAACTCTGCGTGTGTGACCTGACAGCGCTGCTCGGCATGAACCAGTCAGCGGTATCGCATCAGCTCAGGGTGCTGCGCGATGCAAGGATTGTGAAATCGAGAAAGCAGGGCAAGAATGTGCTGTACAGCTTGGACGACGAGCATATATCAGGCCTTGTACGTATGGGTTCAGAGCATGTCCGGGAGCTGAAAAGATAGCTGCGTTTTTTTTGTTTTATATATGAACACATTATCATATGATAATATAAGAAGTAAATAATTCTGTTATGAGTACCATTATCCATTCATTTATTGCTGTACTTCTAGCTTCCTGGAAAGTGCTTATGGAATCAGCCCCTTTTGTGCTGCTCGGCTTTTTTGTTGCCGGTCTCCTGAAGGCGTTTCTACCGGACGATTTTGTCGCCCGCCATCTTGGAGGAGGAAGCACGGCTTCCATAATCAAGGCAGCGGCAATGGGAGTGCCTATTCCCCTATGCAGCTGCGGTGTTGTTCCTGCAGCTGCAGGCCTGAAAAAGCAGGGTGCCGGAAAAGGAGCGGTCACCTCGTTTCTCATATCCACACCAGAGACCGGCGTGGATTCCATCGCGGTATCCTATGCCCTGCTCGATCCTCTCATGACCGTCATCCGGCCCGTTGTCGCGTTTATCACTGCTGTGGCGGCCGGCATTGCTGTCTCTTTTACTGAAAAGCATTCAGGATCAGGGGTCCTTGAAGCTGTAACTGATTTGGAGATTGAGCAGCAGGGTACATGCACGTCCGGCTGCTGCTGCAGCCAACGGGAGCCCGAACCGGAGGGAGTTGGCCGCAAATTCATGACAGGTATGCGCTTCGCTTTCGGTGAGTTGCTGAAGGATATCGGCGGATGGCTTTTTTTCGGCATTCTGCTTGCGGGTGTGATTTCCGTGTTCCTCTCTCCTGAAATTGTGAGCCGTTATCTGTCGAACGAATATCTCTCCATGCTGCTCATGCTGGCCATTTCGGTGCCGCTCTATGTCTGCGCCACGGCATCAACACCGATTGCGGCAGCGCTTGCCCTGAAAGGCATTTCGCCCGGTGCTGCGCTGGTGTTCCTGCTTGCCGGGCCGGCAACCAACGCTGCGGCTATCACGGTTATCGCGAAGCTGATTGGCAGGCGTGCCACAGTTGTCTATGTGGCGGTGATCGTTGTGATGTCATTCCTGGCCGGTATTGGAGTCAATGCGCTTTACGCTTCGCTCGGCATCAGCATCACCAGCTGGCTCTCGGCATCAGCACATGAAGATGGCGGTCCATTATCCGTCGTTTCGGCAGTGGTACTGGTCGTGCTGGTGGTAAAGGCGATGCTGCCACTTAAATGAAATGCCCATTAAGGCCACAGACCCAAGTTTCCCATTGCGATCTCTCTTCATTCTTGCTATTATTCAAAAAAAACTTCATCCAAACATAACCGGTATCCCATGCTGAACAAACCATTTCGAATTCTTCTCGTCTTTTTAGGGCTTTTGACCGCCTTTCTTCCGTTGTCCGTTTCTGCCGCACCGGCACTGGATCCTGAAAACACGATATATCTCGACCTTCCATCAGGACGCGTCGTCATCCAGATGCTTCCAACTATCGCCCCCCGCCATGTGTCCCGCATCAAAGAGTTGACCCGCAAAGGTTTTTATGACGGGCTCCCCTTCCACCGTGTTATTCCGGGATTTATGGCCCAGACCGGCGATCCGCTCGGCGACGGCTCCGGCGGATCCGGCAAACAGCTTATATCTGAATTTTCGCGCGAGCAGCATATCCGGGGTACCGTCTCAATGGCGCGCGCCTCTGACCCCAACAGTGCCGACAGCCAGTTTTTCATCTGCTTCGCACCATCGCCATTCCTCGACGGGCAATACACCGTATGGGGACGTGTGATATCCGGAATGGAATTTGTCGACAAGGTTAAAGCCGGTTCACAATACAACAATGGCACTGTTTCCAATCCCACAAAAATAGTACGTATGAGGGTTGCTTCGGATGTAAAACCGTGATCTATGAGAGTTCGGTGAGCAACTCTTCAAGCATTATGAGAGGATGAGGAATCCCTAAGGCTGCCTCCCATCAAAAAAACATCAGCGAGATAACTCCTCAATTATAAGATTATATAACGGCAAAATGAGTAGAGCACTGGTACTTATAGACATCCAAAACGACTACTTTCCATCCGGAAAGATGGAGTTAGAGGGGGCAAACGAAGCGGCTGAAAAGGCAGCCCTGCTGCTTTCAGTTTTTCGCGATTCAAAACTTGAAATTATCCACATTCAGCATGTTGCACCACGACCTGATGCCCCCTTCTTTTTGCCTGATACACATGGTGTCGAAATTCATCGCTTAGTTGCACATCTGTCAGGCGAAGCTCACTTCGTTAAGGCATTTCCGAACAGCTTCCGTGAAACGGGTTTGCTCGAACACCTGCGGCTAAAACAAATCACAGAGTTAACAATCGCTGGAATGATGACTCAGCGGTGCATCGATACCACAGTAAGAGCCGCATTTGATCTCGGCTTCACCATTGAATTGGTGCACGATGCCTGTGCAACAAGATCACAGACATTCAATGGCGTTCTAGTTCCAGCAAACTTAGTGCAAGCAGCTTTTATGGCCGCTTTGAGTGTGGGCTTTGCCAGTGTTGTCAGTACAGATGAAATTTGCCTTAGACTGAAAACACCTGTGTCAAATTCAGAAAAATGAGCACCATTCGTCCGCGGAGTTAACTTTCATAAGATTCGATTGAGTTCGGGAAATTGAAAAAAGAGGGTGAAGGAGATATGTTTCCTCGTGGAAACAAAAAAAGCACCTTATACCGCAAAGTATAAGGTGCTTTTTTTCAATGCGACAAGAGCTTACTTTTTCAGAGCTACTGGTGCAGCTGAACCCTGGTATACCTTTGCAACCGGGGTTGTGGTGGTGCAATTACAGACAAGACCACCAACTGTTTTGGTGATCGGCTCGATAATTGATCCGGCGGTATTGATAACTGCACCTGCCAGTTGAACACCCTGCTGTGCAAGTGTTCCTAAGGTCTGAAAAATATTGCTTAGTGCTACGGTGATTTCGTTGTTTGTCAGGTCTGCCATGATGGTAAATGTTTTGATTGTTTGATTAAAGAAGCCTTATGGGTTAAAATTATTCCGATATTCACTATCGATTTCGCATAAGTTAAAATATTTCAAACAATTCGTTTAATAAAAATTTTTGTATGCAAACCTTGCTGCCGCTAAGCTGGGTACGGGCTTCTGTAGCCCAGCCGGATTACCGGGATGTCGCACTTCCCTTTTCACGGATTCGATGGATAACTTTTGCTGATATTCCTCATGATTACTCCCTCCAGGTGATGTATGATAACCTGACATTGTCCTATCCCGAAGGGTTTGTCATTCGCGGCTGCAGCATTCCTATGGCAGAATATTTTAATGCGGGTAACGGCCATGCCATAAAAACCGGGGCAGAAGCTGTGCTTGATCTTCAGGGATCGCATCTGGAACATCCGTCCGTGGCTGGACCTGCCGGTCGGGCGCTGAAACGGGGCTCCGTGGTTGAGGTTGAGATGAATGAAGATAACCGACAGAATCTGGAGTTGTTTCGCAAGGATACGCGGCACGCTGGAAAGCCTCAACTGCAGCATGTGTTCAGAGCCAAGCCTTCATCTGCATGCCGGTGCTTTGTTTTTCGGGCAGATACCGGCGAATGGCTTGCGGCAATGACCCTTTCGGGAAGAGGAAAAATGGAAGTCCATACAGAGGTGATGCTGAAACGCCACGATGCTTCTGCGGACATTATGGAGGGATTGATTGCCGGTATTTATGAGATACTTCGTGCTGAAGGGATAAGGGAGTGGAGTCTTGGAGAGGTTCCTTTTGCAATGTTGATGCGGACGTCAAAGGAGCTGCTTGCACCGCTGGAGCGCCTTATGGTTTCGATGACATCACTCTGGAAGCACGCCTATGATTTTGAGGGGTTATACCGCTTTAAAAACAAGTTCAAGCCGGAATGGCGACCTGTGATGCTGTGCGGCAATACTGATCTCTCGCCACTTATGCTTGCTGAACTTGCTTTTGCAATGGGCTTTACCGACCTCATGCTGCATGAATCGGCTTCGTTACTGAAGGAGTGGTTCTTGCCTGGATGGGCCACCTGATGATGATAGAGTATATCACCCCGATTTTTTGGAGGAATTTTTTCCGATAAACTTGTTGAGAAGCATGACAATAAACACACCTCCAACGAAAAAGACTACCGGAGCAAACACGGTCGTGTATTTAAGAATTTCTGGCATATTTTGAGTTGATGGTATAGCTATTACAGATTATCTGTTCCCTGATGTTCTACGGTTTCGCAAGCCTGGTACGTTCCTGCTGCTGTTTCTGAACCCTGGAATTGCCATGAAGCTAAGAAATTTATAAGAATTTCTTCTCACCCATTCCGACATTTTTACCGTTTAAGCATTACAATATCCAGCTGATAAGGAAAATGAGTTGTTTTTTTTACTTTCAAATATTAATTCAGTAG
>CAIVCU010000108.1 GCA_903904495.1 uncultured Chlorobiaceae bacterium | reverse complement strand
CTGCCATAAAAACTCGGTGGTTCTTAAAAAGAGACGTGTTCTCATCTCCCATCGCACGACATTGGCCCACTGGTTGATCAGAATCGGCAGGTCGCGGTAAGACTGTATCCACTTTTTATAGGATGACCAGATGATGGTTTCAGACGTCGGTCGGACATAAAGTTTTTCGGCAAGTTCCTCGCCTCCTCCGTGGGTGACAACAGCACATTCAGGGGCAAACCCTTCAATGTGTTCAGCCTCCTTTGCAATAAAGCTTTCTGGAATGAAAAGCGGGAAATATGCATTGACATGGCCTGTTTCCTTGAACATCCGGTCAAGAGCGGCCTGCATTTTTTCCCAGATTGCATAACCGTTCGGGCGTATAACCATGCAACCCCGTACATCAGCATAATCTGCAAGTTTAGCAGAGCGCACTAGGTCAATATACCATTGGGAATAGTCCTCTTTTCTTGAAGTGATTTTATCTGCCACGATTCAGGTGTAAATAACTGTTATTAAATAAGATTGGGTAGGCAAAATATACAACCTACTTTTCGAACTTTTTCATTTTTTCCATTAAGGTTTTCAAGTGCTCTTTCTCTTGATTTCCGAGCGGTTTCTGGTTGTTGGTTATTTTCTGATATCCTGCCGGAATATTGAAATCTGACTGTGGAAGTGTTTTTGGCCAGATTTGCATGATTTCGATGACGTACTGTCCGTTATCATTATATTGCACAATCTTGACAGGGAATCCTTCAATGCCCGCATTGCTGAGTGTTTTTGAGAGTGAAGTATTCGAGAGTCGGGGGTTTTGGGTCTGAAGGATTCTGAATGTCGAGAAGTTCCCAAGATCCCGGGTGACCCATAGCTCAAGTTTCTCTGTACTGCTGGTCAGGCTTATATGATCGCAGGTGTAGCCTTTTATGGTTTGCTTTCCAAGTTTAGCCAGTTTATAGTTGCTGTCGAAATTCAGCAGCATGGCATTTTCAGCTGCAGTTTTGAGATTGAAGATGCTGTAATTTTTTGCCTGGTGATTGATGACATAAGCCTGGTCCGGCTGCGAGGCTTTTGTGATAACGGTTGTTTTTAAAGGTTCGGGTATTTTATCCATCTGCATAGCCATATCCATTCGTTGTACATCGTTTCCGAAGTAGTAGGTGATTTCAGCTGAACCGTTTGGCATTTTCATCATCATTGCCATAATGCCGGTAAATTTAGAATCAGCTGAAGCAGGGTTTCCGATAGCTGAAGAGAGAAGAAGGACGAGAGTAAGCAGAACTTTTTTCATCGTGACGTTGCTCATAAAAATTGTAATGATTGTCGGGTTTGAAGTAAATCATTTATCATGGTCGAATTTTAATGTACTATTTGTAAAGTTACGTGACGGAATATTATTAAAAAGAACACGGTATGGTACATTTCAACTGTTGCAGTTCCATTTCATGGGATTGCAGGGTGAACGTCTGGTTTAACACTGAGGAATGCAGGAACTGAAAGAGTGGCAGGTTGTTGAACTGCTCAAGACAACTACCGGTTTTTTTGAGGAAAAAAAGATTAATGAACCTCGAATCAGCTCGGAACTTCTATTGGGACATGTCCTCCGGCAGAGCAGGCTCGAGCTCTATCTGCATCACAACAGGCCTGTTTATCAGGAAGAGCTTGATCGTTTCAGAGTGCTTTGCCGCCAGAGGATTGAAGGTCGTCCGGTTCAGTACATTATTGGAGAACAGTACTTTTACGGGTTGCTGTTTACGATTGATGAACGGGTTCTTATTCCCCGTCCTGAAACCGAACTTCTTGTCGAGCATGCCCTCGAATCTCTTGGTATGACGGGTCGTGGTGGATCCAAGGATGCAAAAATTCTTGATATTGGTACAGGAAGCGGCTGCATAGCTGTTACGATGGCTAAGCTCTGTCCTTCACTGACGGTTACCGCTGTCGATTGCTCTCTTGATGCGCTTGAAGTTGCACGTATGAATGCGGCAAACCATGCGGTGGAATCCCGGATATCATTTATTGCCGCCGATATGTTTGATGAGTTGTTTGCAGCGGCACTGCCTGAATATTCTTATGATCTGATTGTCTCCAATCCTCCCTATATCCCCGAGTCGGAGTGGGATGGTCTTCAACGGGAGGTTCGGCAGTATGAACCCAGGATTGCCCTGACGACCCCTCAGGGCATTGAGTGCTATGAGTCGATTGTAGCAAAGGCATCAAAGCTGCTTGTTCCAGGCGGAAAGCTTTGTTTTGAAATGCATGCCGATGCAGCCGAATCGGTCTCGGAACTCATGGCAGTGGAGGGCTTTTCAGGGATAACGGTATCCAGAGATTATTCCGGTCTTGACAGGGTTATTTCAGGAGAGAGTCCGATTTGAAATTAACTCGCTTTCAGTTTTGTTTATATACACGGACTTCCAGCGGTTTTAAAGTTGTCATTCACTGTGAGTGATTGTTCTCTTTCTTCGTAAAAACGTTGTTGTAGCGCTATATTATAAAGCTATCGGTATAATTAACATTAGAGGGATGCGAAAAAGATTAGTTTTTTTAAATTCACCTGTTTGCTTAATTCTGTAATTTTTCGGAATCGCTATGGTGTACGTTCATGGACTCTCGTGATCTAACCTTGAGAGAGCGGCAGGTGCTGGGTATCATTATCCAGTCGTATGTCGTGACTGCTGCTCCTGTAGGCTCAAGGTATATTGCAAAAAATTATAATCTTGGTCTCTCTGATGCCACGATCCGCAATGTCATGGCCGTGCTTGAAGATGAAGGCTATATCAGTCAGCCGCACACTTCGGCGGGAAGAACCCCGACCGATAAGGGCTACCGTTATTATGTCGATCTTATTATGACCTTCCAGTGTCTGGATGATAAAGAGAAAAAAAGGATTGAGGCGAATATTGGTCAAATCAGTATAGATCGTAAGGGAACCTCATCTGATGTCCTGCTCTCAGCAGCGAAAGTTCTAGGGACTATTTCACGGCAGTTGAGTGTCGTTTTATCGCCTACACTGTCGAATGCGATTTTTGAAAAGCTCGACATGGTTCTGTTAAGCTCGACGCGGATGATGGTTATTCTCTCCATTCAGTCGTTGTTTGTCAAGACTATTGTTATGGAGCTTGATATTGAGGTTTCCCGGCAGACAGTAGATGAGGTTGTTGATGTTCTCAATCAGCGGTTGTCAGGATTGACGCTTTCTGAAATTCGCCGGACAATAAGCAGACGTCTCTCTGACAGTGTTGGTGACAATGCACTGAAAAATCTTATTGTGCGTTCTGCTGGAAATCTTTTTGATGAGTCGCCTATTTTTGAACGGCTCTACATTTCCGGTACCGAGTACATCGTTGATCAGCCTGAGTTCAAGCAGCCTGAAAAGGTTCGTGATCTTATCACCATGATTGAGGATAAGTTCAGCATGGCAAAGCTTGTCGGGCATAGCGGCACGTCGTCTGTTGAGACTGGCAGGTCGACAGGCAGGGATATTACCATCAATATTGGAAAGGAGAACAGTGAAAGGCAGGCTGAAGATCTGACCATTGTTTCCACACCCTATTATGTTGGAAATATGATTGGAAAAATTGGAATTTTTGGACCGAAAAGAATGGATTACGAGTACGCAGTCCGCGTTCTCAACTATATGGCCGACAGCCTTTCTGCAACGCTGTCGGATGTTAACTAAACAGATATCGTATTTATGACAAAGAAAGCATCGGACGGTAAAGAGAACTGTAAAGAAAATTTTGAGGGCAAAGAGAACAGGGATATCCAGGAAACCTCACCGGTTCAGGAAGAGTTATCACAAGGTAATGAGTCGTCTCTTGCAAGAATTGCGGAACTTGAAACCGAATTGAACAGGCAGAAAGAGCAGTCAGACAAGTATCGTGATGAGCTATTGCGAAAAGCTGCGGATTTTGAGAATTTCCGTAAACAGAAGGACCGTGAGTCAATGATGGCGTCTTCCAGGGCGCTTGAGAATATTATAAGAGAACTGCTTCCTGTTGTTGATGATGTCAAAAGGGTTCTTAAGCATGCTCCTCTGAATGCTGAAACCTCTGGTGAAGCCCGCTTATATATTGAGGGGGTGGAGCTGGTGAAAAAAAACCTCGAAAAGTGGCTGGATCACAAAGGAGTGAAAGCGATTGAATCAAAAGGAATGAAGCTTGATGTGAATTTCCATGAAGCCATATCCCAGATCGACCAGCCTGATGCTGAACCGGATACGATCATTGAAGAGTACCAGACCGGGTACCTGCTTGGAGACAGGGTTATAAGGCATGCTAAAGTCATCGTAGCGAAATAGTGCGGTATTTTTATAGTGAACAATAGACAAGCAAATTTGTTGGTGGTATTATGAAGAAAGAATATTACGAGGTTCTTGGTGTCAGCCGTACAGCTACCAAGGACGAGATAAAAAAGGCATACAGAAAGCTGGCTTTACAGTTTCACCCCGACAAAAATCCTGATAACAAGGATGCCGAAGAGCATTTTAAAGAGGTGAATGAAGCCTACGAAGTGCTCAGCAATGATGACAAGCGACGTCGGTATGATCAGTTTGGACATGCCGGTGTCGGTTCTTCGGCTGCATCCGGTGGCGGCGGGCAGTATGGCGGCGGTGCTACTGATTTAAACGATATTTTCAGTGCATTCAACGATATGTTCAGCGGTGGTAAAACACGGGCGGGTGGTGCTCCTTTTGGCTTTGAAGAGGTTTTCGGAGGCGGCGGAGGCAGAAGGGGTCGCGCATCAAGCGGTATTCCCGGAACTGATCTTAAAATTCGTCTCAAACTGACCCTTGAAGAGATTGCAAAAGGGGTCGAAAAAACACTGAAGATCAAAAAACAGGTCACCTGCCAGGAGTGTAAAGGCAGTGGTTCTAAATCAGGAGCGACAGAAAACTGTCAAACCTGCCATGGTACCGGTGAGGTTCGTCAGGCTTCCAAAACAATGTTTGGTCAGTTTGTCAACATTGCAGCATGTCCTACATGCGGAGGTGAAGGCAGGATAATCAAGGATCGTTGTCCTTCATGTTACGGTGAAGGAATCAAACTTGGTGAGGTGACCGTCAAGGTTACTGTTCCTTCAGGCGTTGAGGACGGAAATTACCTGACCCTTCGTGGACAGGGCAATTCGGGTCCGAGGGGAGGAGCTGCCGGAGATCTGCTCGTCGTGATTGAGGAAATACCTCACGAACTCTTTTCACGCCATGGTGACGACGTGGTTTATTCCCTTGCAGTCAGTTTTCCTGACCTGGTGCTTGGCACTAAAGTCGAAGTGCCTACACTTGAAGGAGCAGTCAAGCTGACCATTCCGCCTTCAACACAGCCCGAAACCATGCTTCGCATTGCGGGCCACGGGATAGGTCATCTGCGAGGATCGTCGAGAGGCGACCAGTATGTGAAAGTCAATGTCTATGTCCCTAAAGATCTTTCCCATCAGGACAAGGAACTTCTGAAGGATCTGAAGAAATCCTCAGGGATTTCGCCGACAGCTCATAATGATAAAGATTCCAAGGGCTTTTTTGAAAAAGCACGTGATATTTTCAGTTAAGCTTCAGTGAAATGTCTATACAAAAGAAAAGACCGGTATTAAAACCGGCCTTTTCTTTTGTATATCTGCGCAATCGACTCTTGAATGTATCAGATTACCAATTTGCAACCAGCTTTATCTCATCTTCTTCGTCATCACTCTCAGAGGGGTTTATTCCGTTCTGGATTTTTGAGATAACGTCAACAATATTCTCGACAACATCTTTATTGAATACGGTCGGCATTAAGTTGTCGTGAGTCGGTTCGATGGAGTGAGCTATTGAAGCAGCTACAGCTAATTTGATTTCAGGTGTAACTTTTCTAACTCCAGCTGCAAACAGACCTTTGAACAAGCCAGGGAATACCAGAGCATTATTAACCTGATTAAAAAGATCTGATCGTCCCGTCCCGACGATGCTGGCGCCTGCTTTATAAGCAAGATCAGGCAGTATTTCCGGTTCCGGATTGGCCATGGCAAAGATAAACGGTGCACTGTTCATTCCTTTAATCATCTCTTCGGTGACAATATTTCCTACAGAGACACCGACAAAGACATCTGTACCGACCATTGAACTTTGTAAATCTCCGGTATGCTTCGCTTTATTACTGATCCGCGCAATTTTTTGTTTGATAGGATTCATGCCCGGACGACCATCGTAAATGGCGCCCTGAGTATCAACCAGAACAACCTCTTTGACCTTGGCATAGAGTAAAAGTCTGGCAATCGCAATCCCAGCTGCTCCGGCTCCATTAATGACGATATGCAGATCCTTGAGATTTCTTCCTGTTACACGACAGGCATTGATGATGGCTGCCAGCGTTACAATAGCCGTACCATCCTGATCGTCATGAAAAACCGGTATTGATAACTCATTCTCAAGGCGCTCAAAAATTTCAAAACATCTTGGTGCGGAAATATCTTCAAGGTTTATGCCTGCAAAACTTGGTTCAATGAGCTTGCAGAATTTAATGATATCCTCCACATCGGTAGAGTTTATGCAAAGAGGTATGGCGTCAATATCAGCAAATTCTTTAAAGATTATTGATTTGCCTTCCATTACCGGCATTGCTGCTTCCGGACCAAGGTCACCGAGACCAAGAATGGCAGTTCCATCGGTAACAATAGCTACCTGATTGGCACGATTGGTTAGCGTATAAGATTTTGTTTTATCAAGGCCGATTTCAGTACAGACTGCCGCAACGCCGGGGGTATAAGCTAAAGACAAATCGAGTGCATTTTTTATGCTGACTTTAGATCTGATTTCAATTTTCCCACGTGTTTTCTTATGTAATTCAATTGATTTTTTAGAATAATCCATACAATTAGTTTGAGTTCACTCGTCATGAACTTCTGGTTATGATAAAATTAGATTGTCGAACTGATGAGGGATTCCGGAGAAAAGCGTACAGGCGGACAATGCGATAAAACGTGATTGAATATAAGATATTATTACAAGTTATGATCATAATGCGTTACGATCATAGCTAAGTTCTTTTAAATGTTTTTCTTCTGCGAATATTTATAAAAAACATCATACCTGTAGAACCCCCCTCATGGATTGTTCGTTCATGCATTGTTGGTATAACGTTATGTTGTCACTTTTTTATAGACGTTATTCAGTTCATGGACATATTTCTCTATGACATTAAGGTCTGAGAGCTGGTCAGGCGCAAAAATCTTTTCAGCCAGTATTATATTGCCAACCAGGTTCATTTTCAACTGTGGAAGGTAG
>CAIVCU010000107.1 GCA_903904495.1 uncultured Chlorobiaceae bacterium | reverse complement strand
TGAACTGATGCAGAGTGCACTCAGAACAAGGCATGGCAGCAACGTTGAGGTACTGCATCCGGATCAGTTATCAGATATTCTCTAAGCTCATCAATATTCAATCCATTAATCGAGAAGCACCATGAATAGAAGCGCAAAGCAGAAAGCTGCTCATGTTACCACCAGAAGGTTGCTCGACATGAAGCAGGCCTGCGAAAAAATATCGGTATTAACAGCCTACGACTATACGATGGCAAGAATTCTTGATCGTGCAGGTATAGACGTCCTTGTTGTTGGTGATTCAGCAAGTAATGTTTTTTCCGGTCACAGTACAACTCTTCCTATCACAATTGATGAGATGATCTATCATGCGAAAGCAGTTGTAAGGGGAGTGAAGGACGAGAGCAATAGGGCGATGGTGGTTACTGACATGCCTTTCATGAGCTATCAGCTTTCTGGAGAAGAAGCACTGCGTAATGCTGGAAAGATCATGAAGGAGCATGAGTGCGACGCAGTAAAGCTGGAAGGGGGAAGAGTTATTGCCGAAACCGTTAAGAGAATAACCGATGTAGGTATTCCGGTTATGGGTCATCTCGGACTTATGCCACAGTCAATTTATAAGTACGGGAGTTACAAGGTTAGAGCCCAGGAAGGAATGGAGGCCAAACAGCTGCTCGAAGACGCCAGAATTCTCGAAGAAGCAGGAGCGTTTGCGATTGTGCTTGAAAAAATTCCATCTGCACTTGCCGCTGAAGTGACACGTTCACTGACCATTCCCACCATTGGTATCGGTGCCGGAGCTGAATGTGATGGTCAGGTTCTTGTCATCAACGACATCCTCGGGCTGAACCGGGAATTTCATCCCCGTTTCGTCCGCCAGTACGCTGATTTAACTTCTGTTATAGAAAATGCAGTCCGTCAGTATGTTCATGATGTAAGGGAAAAGGAATTTCCTGCGGCTGATGAAAGTTATTGAGGGTTGTGCCTCTTCTTTTTCTGTTTAATAACTTCCTGAAAAGATTGTACTTTTCAAGGTCATACTCCAAAACGGCATTCAAGTGCCTTTTGGGATAATCTTTTTCTGATGATGGATATTTTTATATATGGATGATGCTGGCAAACAAAGGGCTCAAAAACGCTATCCCCCTTTTCTGAAAAACAGTTCACAGGATCGCCCCCCGTTATTTTCATTTGTATCTCGTTCATTCGTTCCCTCGGTTTTCACAGTTATGAATATGGTTTCCGGCTATATCGCAATTGTTATGGCGGGAGAGGGGAGTTTTATGACGGCATGCTGGTTTATTATTCTTGCAGCTTTTTTTGATACGATTGATGGTTTTGTGGCTAGAATGACAAATGGTATTTCTGATTTCGGCTTTGAGCTTGATTCTCTTTCAGACCTTGTCTCTTTCGGTGCAGCTCCGGCATATCTAGTCTATAAATTTGGCCTTGAAGGGTTACCCGGCATTACCGGCATATTGGTCAGCTCTCTGCTTATGATCGGCAGCGGACTGAGGCTTGCGCGCTTTAATATCAGTATGATCGGCTACACCAAAGACTCCTTTTCCGGTCTTCCGACTCCTGCTCAGGCGTTAACCATTGCAGGTTTTGTGCTTTGGATGAGTGTTGACCCGATTTTTCCGCCTAAGTTGATGCAGGTTGTTCTTGCCTGGCTTTCAACCGCTCTTGCCATACTTATGGTCAGTAAGGTAAATTACGATGCCCTTCCCAAACCTACCGTTGAATCGTTCCGGCAGAAGCCTCTGCAAATGTCGCTCTATATTGTTGCTATTTTCTGTGTTCTTCTCTTTCATGCCAAGGCTTTTTTTCTTGCCATGTTGTTGTATATTCTGCTCGGTATTGTAAGGTCGTTCACTCTGATGTGCCGGCAGTGGCAGCTTTGATTTTTTTCCATTCAACTTACTTGTGATAATGCCCTATACTGCAAAAATAAAGGTTACCCTGCGACAGTCTATTCTTGATGTTCAAGGAAAAGCCGTAGAGCATGCTTTGAAAAATCTAGGTTACGGTACTGTGGAGTCGGCCAGAATCGGTAAATATATCGAAGTGACTATCAATGAAGAGACTCAGCTTCAAGCCGAACGTATCGCCAATGAGATCTCTCAGAAACTGTTATCGAATCCGGTCATGGAAAATTATTCCTTTGAGCTGGAGCAAGTTAAATAAATAGCATTCAACTATGGCTGATGTACTTGTAGGTGTTGTTGTATTTCCCGGTTCAAACTGTGATCATGATACTGAGTATGCAGTTGCTTCGTTTGAGGGTGTCAGGCCGGTTATGCTCTGGCATAATGAGCATGATCTGAACGGTGCACAGGCAATTATTCTCCCTGGCGGTTTTTCCTATGGAGACTATCTTCGAGCTGGATCAATTGCCCGGTTTTCACCAATCATGAAGGAGGTTATAGAGTTTGCCCGCAAGGGTTTTCCTGTGCTTGGAATCTGCAATGGATTTCAGGTTCTGCTTGAAAGCGGACTTCTTGAAGGCGCGCTTTCACGGAACAGGGATAAAAAGTTTCTCTGCACCCAGACAGACATCAGGCCAGTAAACTGCTCAACTATTTTTACCTCTCTTTATAAAGAGGATGACGTACTCAGTATCCCTATCGCTCATGGCGAGGGGAACTACTTTGCCCCTGCTGAAGTAATCGAAAGCCTTGAAGAGCACAACCAGATTGTTTTCAAATATACCAATGCTGTCGGCGAGGTAACTGAAGAGGCTAATCCTAACGGTTCACTGAAGAATATTGCCGGCATCATCAACCGGCAGGGGAATGTTCTCGGGCTGATGCCTCATCCGGAAAGAGCAAGTGAAAAGCTGCTTGGATCTCTTGACGGAAGACCACTATTCGAATCGCTTTACCGACATATCTCTGGAGTCTAATG
>CAIVCU010000106.1 GCA_903904495.1 uncultured Chlorobiaceae bacterium | reverse complement strand
TCCTGCTTTCAGACCTGCACGAAGTTTGGCTGAGGTATTGTTTTTGGAAGCAGTTTCAACCATGATCCTCATTGCTTCATAGGCGCAGGCTGCATGATAGGATGGCTCTTTAGCATATTTCGCCTTGTAGCGACGCGCGAAGTCTGCTGCACCAGGCCAGTTTACATCATCAGTCCACTGGGTTGCAGACACCACAAGGTTGGATATTTCTGTCTGCTGGGCAAACTGGGCAGTTGTATACCCGGCACCGGCACCAAGGAACGCCTTTGGTGTAAGCGAGATTTCCTTTGCCTGGCGCATCAGCAGAATGGCATCGGCATCATAGGAAACAAGAAAAATAAGATCCGGATTTGCCGCTTTAACTTTGGCAAGAGATGGACGGTAGTCTGGTTGCCCCTGCTGGTACTTTTCGTTCGCAACTTCCTTTAACCCCATTTTTGTTGCGTTCTCCTGAGCAGTTTTGACCGTTGAAACGCCAAAATCAGTTGCGGCATAGACATACGCGATTGTTTTCGGTTTATAAGCCGCTACAGCTGTCATCAGCACGCTTGAATAAACATTGGCAGGAGCATTCAGCCTGAAAACGTTTTTATACCCTTTCATGGTAATGTCCTCTTTTGCTGCCGCAGGAACAAGAAGAGGTACCTGATACTGGTCAGCCCGTGAGGCAACCACGTTTGCAGCACCGGAAGTGTAAGGCCCGACAACACCAATAACGCCATCCCTCGTTACAAGCTTTTCATAGGCCGCGAGGGCATTCTTCGGATCGCCGCCATCATCTTCCCTGATGACTTCCACATGAATCCCTTTTGCTTTAAGATCTTCAATTGCCATTGCCGCACCATTGGTGAGGTTTTCTCCGATTTGTGCCTCTTTGCCCGTAATGGAATTGATAAAACCGATCTTGAGTGGAGCAGCCTGCGCCAGTACTGGCAAGGCAAACAAGGCTGCTGCGACAATTGATACAAACTTTTTCTTCATCTACTGTTGCTCCTGTGGTTTAAGTTATTGACCCTGCTGAGCTCGGCTGAAAAATGTTTCGGGTCAACATTATTTCAGATTTCAAGAAGTATAATTTACAACTAATAACACTCCCTTCAATCAACGAAAGGATACAACACCTTCATCAGGCCGTGCTTCAGGAGAGGATATTCCTTTTCTTTCTCTCGTTATTATTTGATAATATGTACATTGACGAAATTGATATTGAGGTACTACGATTAAAACCAGGAGGCACAATGGATGCAAAAAATACCGTTCTTGACGTGATGACAAAAGAGGGAGCGCCACTGAACGCCGGCCGCATTACAGAAATCAGCGGATTGGATCGAAAAGAGGTTGACAAGGCTCTCAAAGCATTGAAAGATGAAGAGTTGATTGTCTCTCCGAAGCGTTGTTTCTGGGAACCGAAGAACTGATTCCCGAATCTGATCCTTCTGATACCTATTCCTGACTTGATAGCAGCATACAACCACTTAAGTCCGCTTCACAACGATGACCTTGAAACTATTTGTGCCTGTTTTTGTAATCATCAGCCTGTTTTCTCTTGGTGCCTGCAACCCTGACAAACTTCCGCAATCAGATGAGGCATTGGAATTAAAGGCCGAGGCTTTAGGTGAACAGAAAATTGAAGCTGGCAAAAAAATCTACGAATCAAATTGTGCTGGTTGTCATGATACCGGTGTATCGGGGGCCCCGAAACCGGGAGACAAGGAAGCATGGCGCGAACGTATTGCACCAGGTGTCGCTGCGATGGTAAAAAAGTCCATAGAAGGCTATGAAGGTAAAACCGGAGTGATGCCCCCCAAAGGCGGTAATGATACTCTGACTGACCAGGAAGTCGCCAATGCTGTCGATTTTATGACGGTGAAGTTGAAATAAACAACGCATCCCTTAGACCCGAATGCCGTTCTGTTTTTTTCCTGACACCTCTGCAAAATACACCCTCATTTGCCCAGATTTCAACGCTCAGTCTGGCCCTTGTTATACCGGTATAGATCAGCTCCCTGGTCAGAACCTCACTGTCAATGGGCGGTAGAATCATAAGCACCCGATCAAACTCTGACCCCTGGCTTTTGTGTATGGTCATGGCAAATGCTGTTTCATGCTGAGGCAAGCGCTCCAGAGGGATGCTGCGAACCCCGCCCAGCGGATCAGAAAAAAAGGCTTTCAGTGCTCCGCCGTTTTCATGATCGGGATAAACTATTCCTGTATCCCCATTAAAAAGCTGTATCGAATAATCATTGACGGTTATCAGGACAGGACGCCCCCGGTACCCGATGCTGCCGGGTGTAATCAGGCCTTCCCTGCCAAGAATGCTTTCCACCGCAGCGTTAAGACCGCTCACTCCATAGGGACCATCGCGCAAAGCACAAAGGATACGGAACCGGTCTAAACGCTCCAGAGCTTCCCGGGCTGATGGAGCTTCCAGATAGTTGCGATATCCGTCCACAACTTTTTCAGCCAGAACCCTCTTTAAAGCCTCCCGGGAAGGCAGATCCTGCCATGAAATTCCTTTGACTGTGCTGCTTTTCAGGAGCTCCAATGCATCCCTTTCCAGACCGGCGTTAACGGCCCGGCTGATTTCTGCAATACCGCTTTCAGCACGAAACCGGTAATTTTTTTCGAGCTTTACCAGTGAACTTCTCAAGGGCGAATCCTGGCTCCCCTCCTCCCCTGCGCAGCATATATCACCAAGCACGGCCCCGGCTTCAACTGATGCAAGCTGGTCACTGTCGCCCAGAAGAATAAGGCGCGCACCTGGCTTCAGCGCGGTAACAAGAGCGGTCATCAACGGCAGAGCTATCATTGAAGCCTCGTCAACGATAACAGTATCAAAAGGAAGAGGATTTCGGGTACAATAGCGGAAACGGGACGACCCCGAAACAGCACCAAGCAGTCGCTGAACCGTCACAACATCATCAGGTATTGCACCTTTCACCTCATCTGAACACTCAAGCGCAGGCCTGATATCGTTGACGGAAGCTTTCAGCCTGGCTGCGGCTTTTCCTGTCGGGGTGGCCATCGCAATGCTTTGCATCCCTGCACCCTTCTGTTCAAGCAGCAGAGCAAGAATGCGAACCACCGTCGAGGTTTTGCCGGTACCTGGACCTCCGGAAATAACACAGAACTGCTTATGCAGTGCAACCGATGCCGCTTCTTTCTGGAGATCACGCTTTTCTCCGTCACACTCAGGAAACAGTCGCGCAACTCCCACCCGCAGACGACCTTCATCAATACCCTCAGCAAGCGTCGAGGCTTTTTGAAGAAGGGCTCCGGCAAGCTCCTGTTCATAACGCCAGTATCGATAGAGATAGAGTCGAGCGTTCGAATCAAGCACAAGCGGCCGGTGCTGACCGGGCGAGCCAACTGTCGGTTTGCTCCTCAGCAGCTTCTGAAGCACATCACCATCCGGCAGAACAATCTCTTTTCCATCAATGGAGAGCGTCTCTCCTGCATAATCGGCCAGCGCAAGGCAGATGTTCCCCTTTCCGACAGCGCTGCTGACCAGAGAAACCAGAAGACGGAAAAGGTCACTGGTCGTAACACCGCTCTCTCTGCAGATAAATGATGCAAACTGCCGGTCGATGGCACGCTCCTG
>CAIVCU010000105.1 GCA_903904495.1 uncultured Chlorobiaceae bacterium | reverse complement strand
CAGTCATATCGGCGTATAGCGCAGCCTGGTAGCGCACTTCCTTGGGGTGGAAGGGGTCGTGGGTTCAAATCCCGCTACGCCGACTCTCTTACCCGCACTCTCATCTGGTTTTTCCTATCCACATCATTTTACAACTTCTGTTCGCTCTTGTGTTCTTTGGGATTTTTTGGCCTCTTTCGGGCTTTACTTTTCTAAAGCTGAGTATTGCTGAAGAACTTCAGAAGGATATCGGTGGTTAGTTTATAAGGAAAGGTGAAACCAAAGATTAATAGCATGGAATTGCAGGATCTGAATGTTGTCGTGATTGGGGCAGGAGTTGGAGGGCTTGCTGCCGGGGCGTTGCTTGCCCGGAAAGGAGCAATGGTTACCGTGCTTGAGGCGCAGGACTACCCCGGAGGATGTGCGGCTACATTTGCAAGAGAAGGGTACCGTTTCGATGCAGGCGCTACGATTGGCTGCGGGTTTCATAATGGCGGGCCGATGGACATTCTCGGTAAAGAGCTTGGTATTCAATGGCCTGTTTCACAGGAAGCGGTTGCATGGCAGTACCGTCACAACTCCATTCACCTTGATCTTCCTCCCCAGCGTCTTGGGATTCTTGAACGCTTTCCACGTTCGGCACCCTTCTGGAAGGAGCAGGCCGACCTTGCAAAACTGCTCTGGCATCTTGCTGAAGGGGGACTTTCATGGCCGGCAAAAGGGGCTCGTGACCTTGCCCGGCTTGCCCGTAAAGGTATCGCCGGACTTCCCGGATCAGCCCATCTGCTTTCTTTTTCTAAAAAAACAGTACATGAATGGCTTGCTTCCCACGGCCTCGATAGCGACCCTGATTTTGTCCGGTTTATCGATGCCCAGCTTCTGGTTTCAGTACAGACCACCTCCAAATATGCCAATGCCATCAATGCTGCCATTGCGCTCGATTTACCGCTTTCGGGTTCATACCGTGTTAAAGGAGGGATCGGGACGGTTTCAGAGTTGCTTGCCGCGGCCATAGAGGAAAATGGTGGGGCGGTACTTTATCGTAAAAAGGTTATTCGCATCGATTCAGTTCGCCGACAGGTGTTCGGTCTTGAAACTTCAGATGGCAGCGCACTTGCCGCTGATTTTGTGCTTGCAAACCTCCCGCCTGAATCACTTTCTCTTCTTACGGGCCAGGAGAACAAGCCCGAAGTTGTCATGAGTGAGAGTCCGCAGTGGAGCGCCTTTGTCCTCTATCTGGGCATGGATCCAGCACTGTTCAGTGCGTTGCCGACGCATCATGTGCAAATTATCGGTGCCAGTGGTGAGCTTGCAGAAGGGAACAGCATTTTTGTTTCATTTTCGCCCGGCGATGAAACAAATCGTGCACCCGAAGGGCTTTGTGCTGTCACGATTTCCACCCATACAAGGCCGGAACAGTGGTTTCAAGCGAAAGAGAAAGGGAGCGCTGTCTACTTGGAGCTTAAGAGCGCCTATACTGCTCGTGTGCTGAATGTTCTTTCAGAACAGTTTCCCGAAGCCCGCGAGTCAATACGAAGCATAACGGCTGCAACGCCTGTTACCTGGGAGCGCTATACCGGTCGTTTTCAAGGCTTAGTGGGCGGTTATCCCCAGACCTCACTGTTCAAGGTGCGTGGACCGGCAACTTCGTTCGACAACCTTTTTCTTGTCGGCGACTCGATCTTTCCAGGGCAGTCCCTTCCAGGGGTTGTAACCGGAGCGCGCCGTGCCATTGAATTGCTTTTGCAGCGGAACAATAAAACAGGGCGAGAGCAGCAATAGTCAATTATCCGTCCGACTTCTCTTTCGTTCTTTCTTCACTATATTTCATTCATGGATATCCTTGCGAAATTACAGATTCTTTCCGGCGCAGCGCGTTACGACGCTTCATGTGCTTCAAGCGGAAGCAAGCGTGAGGCACCATCGTGCGGAACAGGTAATACCTCCAGCAGCGGGATCTGTCACTCATGGGCTGATGACGGCCGGTGCATCTCTCTTTTGAAAATACTGCTCTCAAACGACTGCATCTACGACTGTGCCTATTGTGTGAACCGGTCGACCAATCCGGTTGAGCGAGCATCTTTTACAGCCCGTGAGGTTATTGATCTTACCCTTGATTTTTATCGCCGTAACTATATCGAAGGGCTCTTTTTAAGCTCGGCTGTCATGCGGAGCCCCGATCACACCATGGAACGAATGGTAAGGGTTGCCGAAGCCTTGCGCACCGAAGAGCAGTTCGGCGGTTATATACACATGAAAATCATTCCTGGATGCAGCAGTGAACTTGTGCGAAAAGCCGGGCTTTATGCTGATCGTATCAGCGTGAATATTGAGCTGCCTTCGCAGGCATCGCTGCAGCGACTGGCTCCCCAAAAGCATAAGCATGCGATTCTTGAGCCTATGGCGCTTATCGGGCGGGAAATTGCAACCAGCCTTGTTGAACGCAAGGCGAGTCGACGGGCGCCCCGGTTTGCTCCCGCAGGCCAGAGCACTCAAATGATTATCGGGGCTAGTCCTGAAAACGATTTCCAGATACTTCGTCTTTCCCAGGGGCTCTACAAAAAAATGAATCTCAAGCGGGTCTACTATTCAGCCTATGTACCGGTTACAGCTGATAACCGCCTGCCCGTGCTCGCTGCACCCCCTCTTTTACGTGAACACCGTCTTTACCAGGCTGACTGGCTGTTGCGCTTTTATGGCTTTTCTGCGGAAGAGATCCTTTCGGATGATGCACCCCATCTTGATGAATCGTTTGATCCCAAGACTGCCTGGGCCCTGCGTCACCCGGAATTTTTTCCGGTCGAGATTAACCGTGCCGATTATGTCACACTCCTGCGGGTACCTGGCATCGGGGTTCTTTCAGCCAGACGTATTGTCGCCGCCCGCCGCTTTTCACTTATTACAGCTGAAGGCTTGAAAAAAATCGGGGTAGTTATAAAACGGGCAAAATATTTTATCACCTGCTCTGGCCGGTCATTTGAAAAACCTGATCAGCCACCAGCCCTCATTCGTCAGCGATTGTTGCTAGGCGAAAGCAGCGATGCGGCAGTGTCGGCGCTTCCCAAACAACTGGTACTGCCCGGACTTTTCGCATAATGATGAACAACTACCTCTACGACGGAACTGCCGACGGCCTGTTGTCTGCCATAGCGTGGATTCTCGAAGAGGAACCTGATCCCGAAAAAGTTACGATTCGAGAGCGCATGGATACTCTTTTTGAAGAGGGGTTTACTATTGGCACTGATGCAACCCAGGCAGAATCCCTTTTTTTCCGGCTGAAGCAGTATGCACCCGATGCAGCTCATACCCTATACTCATTTATGCTTGCAGAAAAGGAGGGGATGGAAACCAGCCTGCTGCATTACGTTTCGTTAGCTTTCAAGCATGGCGACAAGGTTAAAGGTTACCTCACTCACCCGGCTGTGCGCGACATTGTCAATGTTTCAAAAAAAGCAGGAAGAGAGCTCCACAGAATGAAAGGACTTCTGAGGTTCGAAAAACTCCAGGATGGTGCCTACCTTGCTAAAATGGAACCCGACTTTAATATTATACACCCCCTTGCCTATCATTTCAGCTGCAGACTCAGAGCGCAGCACTGGTTTCTCTATGACGTCAAACGTCGTACTGCCGCACGCTGGAACAACGGTTCCCTTCAGTTCGGTACTATTGAGCAATTTACCACACCCGCCCTTTCCGAAGATGAAAAAAAGGTGCAGGCACTCTGGCAGGCATTCTTTAAAACCATTGCCATACCCGATCGCAAAAACCCCCGCCTCCAGAAATCCAATATGCCCATGAAATACTGGAAATATCTTGTGGAGAAGCAGGGGGAGTGATGAAAATGCTGAGGAATGGCGATGGTTTATTGCTTACGGTGAATCCAATAACCGGGGCGACGCATATGATGCGCTACGGCAAGAATCCGTAATTCTTCAGGGGTGACCTGATAAATGATGCCGAAGGGAAACCGGCGGAGTATATATCGACGGCGATTGTTACGAAATTCAGTTCCAAGGAGAGGGTTGGCCAGTAGGAGATTGGCTGCTCGTTCAAACTCAGCCACAAACTTAAGTCCCAATTTTGCATTTGCTTTCAGCGAATAAAATACTGCAGCATCCTGCAGTTCGGAGAGTGCTGCTGGTGCAATGACAAGTTTCATTTCAGTGCTGCGCGCACCTGCGCAAGTGCATCAGCAATAGGAATGACTTGGATAGTGCCACTCTCTATCTCGGCTATCCTTTGTTCGGTTTCGAAAGCCCAGGCATCCTCAATCTCGGCATTTTCGTCGAGACTGGCGAGTAAAAGCTGGGCAAAAGCTGCACGTTCTGTGGCTGACAGCTTCAGAGCCTCAGCTTCGAGTAATTCGAGTCGATTTTCCATGTTCTCATGTCTTCCTGTAGTGCTCATAGAACTGTTAACATTTCAAAGATATAAGATATTATTGCAAAAATTACAATCAGTTTTCAACTACCATGCTTGGTTAAAATCAAGACCGCGGCTGGTAGGTCTCACTGTATCTATGAAATGAGGGCCTGGATACGTGGATAAACTACTTCGTGATAAATTAATTCTGAATCCAGATTGCTTATCTTTCAATCTTTACCACTTACTCCTATGAGTCTGACAGAAACAGCAGAAAAAGCAATTGCCGCGTATGGCGGACGCACGCTGTGGCAAAACGCAAAAACTCTGGAAACTGAGATAAGCGCTTCCGGACTGGCATTTACCCTGAAACGGCGACCGTTTTTTCACCATGCAAGAATGGTTTTAGATGTTCACAGACCAATTTCCACTTTGACCCCGATCGGCCGAAACCCCGGTATCACTGGAGTACTCGATGGTCTTGATGTCCGTCTGGAAAATGGAGCGGGCAAGGTCATTTCTGAGCGGAAGCATGCGCGGGATTATTTCAAAATCGGCAGAAGGTTATTCTATTGGGATGACCTGGATATGTCCTATTTCGCCAACTATGCTTCCTGGAATTATTTTACTCTGCCGGCAATGCTGATGCGTGAGGAGATCGAATGGAAGGAGCTGGAGGCGGGTTGGCTGGAGGCGCGATTCCCCGATGAAATTCCTACTCATAGCCGGGTGCAGCGATTCAGGTTTGACCGTGAGACCGGCCGCCTGATTCAGCACGATTATACTGCCGATATCATCAGCCCGCTTGCAGCCGCATCCAATGTTGTTCTGCAGCACTCGAAAAACAGCACAGGCCTTGTTTATCCTTCGATAAGGCGGGTAACTCCGAAAGGGCCGAAAGGCAAGCCGCTCGGTGGTCCGGTATTGATTCACCTTGATATTCACGATTTCAGGTTGATTTAGAGCTTGTTTAGTGTAACGCATGAAGAAATAAAGCATGGCAATTCTGGCAATCGATCAGGGAACCACTGGAACCACCTCTGTTCTTTACAACCCCGAGGGTCAGGTCATTGCCAAGGCCTACCGGGAAATAGCCCAGATTTATCCTCAGGAAGGGTGGGTGGAGCATGATCCGGAAGAGATATGGCAGACCGTAGTTGATGGGGTCAGAGAGTTGAGAGCGGGGTATAATCAGCCAATCACTGCGATCGGTATCACGAACCAGCGTGAAACCACCATTGTCTGGGACAGGTTAACCGGCAAGCCGATCTATAATGCCATTGTCTGGCAATGCAGACGAACCAGCGAGCTGTGTCGCCAATACGAGTCGGAACAAGAGCGCATCACCTCCAAAACCGGGCTGCCACTTGATGCATATTTCAGTGCCACTAAAATCCGCTGGATTCTTGACCACTATCCTGATCTGAATCCCGATAACCTTCTTTTCGGCACGGTTGACAGCTGGCTGGTCTGGAAACTGACCGGCGGCAAGGTGCATGCAACCGATTTCACCAACGCTTCAAGAACCCTGCTCTTCAATATCAGGGATAAACAGTGGGATAAAGAGCTGCTTGCACTGTTTGAGATCCCGCCATCTCTATTACCGGAAGTTAGAAACTCCATGGATGATTTTGGCAGGGTAACAACTCTGGAAGAGCTTGACGGTGTGCCGATCGCCGCTGTTGCAGGTGATCAGCAGGCAGCCCTCTTTGGCCAGTGCTGTTTTGAACCTTCGTCAATCAAGAATACTTATGGTACCGGCTGCTTCATGGTCATGAATACAGGCGACAACTTTATTGAGTCGCACAACGGTCTTCTGACTACGCTCGGCATCAATTCGTCAGGCAGGCCCTGTTATGCTCTTGAGGGATCGGTCTTCATCGGCGGAGCCGTTATTCAGTGGCTGAGAGATGAGTTGAAGCTGATTCAGCATGCCGGGGAATCAGAAACAATGGCGCGTGAAGCATCGACTAATGCGGGTGTCTACATCGTCCCTGCTTTTACAGGTCTTGGTGCACCCCATTGGCAGATGGAGGCAAGGGGGTCTATTGTCGGGCTGACGAGAGGGACGAACAGAAACCATATTGTCCGAGCAGCCCTGGAATCGATGGCCTATCAAACCTACGATGTCTTCAGAGCTATGGTGGCTGATACACGAATTTTTCCGAAAGAACTCATGGTTGATGGAGGAGCAGTGAGCAACGCATTTCTCATGCAGTTTCAGGCAGATATCCTGAATATTCCGATCCTGAAACCGGCAAATATCGAATCGACATCGCTCGGCATTTCGTATCTGGCCGGATTGCAGACAGGAATATGGCACTCAAGCGAGGAGCTGCTGGCGATGCATAAGGTACAAAGCACCTACAAGCCGGCTATGGAGCCCGAAACGAGAGAGAAGCTTTTAAACGGATGGCAGAAAGCGCTACGCCAGACAATGACACTGTAGCGATGTATACACTTCAATCATAATCCAATGTTGCACCTATGACACACTCCATCGATCAAACTGCAGGCAGCGGAAAAACAGTAACCTGTCCACAATGCGGCAAATCGTTTACCTGCAGCCTTTCGCCAACGTGCTGGTGCGCCACGAGAGCTGTTCCTGTTGAATTGAAAGAGCATCTTGCCGAACGCTATAAAACTTGCGTCTGCAGCACCTGTCTCGACGAGCTGATTGCAAAAGCCGGTTCAGGTGAAAGTGCCTGAGGATTTTTACCGAATAAAAGGCTTAAAACTCAAGGTGAATTCAGTTGAAATGCAGCAGCTGATCAACTACATTAGGTCATTGAATACAGTAACCGCAAAACCGTCTCATGCAAAAAGAAACCATCACTATTCTCGGATGCGGCTGGCTCGGGCTGCCGCTTGCAAAAGCGCTTGTCAAAGCGGGCTATCCGGTCAAAGGATCGACTACGAGAGAGGATCACCTTGAAACACTGCGCGAGGCGGGCCTCGAGCCATTTCTGGTAGCGCTCGATCCAGAGGTGAACGGTGAGGACATTACCGATTTCCTGCACAGTGATATTCTTATCGTCAACATACCGCCAGAGAGGCGTGACGACATTGTCGAGTATCATATCGAGCAGTTTTCTTCGCTTATCGATGCTCTCGGCCAATCGCCGGTGCGCTCAGTGCTCTTTGTCAGCTCAACATCGGTCTATCCCTCCCTCAACAGGGAAGTAACCGAAGAGGATGCTGTAGACCCTGAAGCACTATCGGGACAGGCTCTGCTGCTTGTCGAGGAGATGCTGATGAAGGAGAGCGGGTTTCAGACTACCGTGCTGCGCTTTGGGGGTTTGATCGGCTATGACCGTAATCCTGAAAAGTATCTTTCCAGCATGAAAGAGATCGTCAATCCGGATCAGCCGATGAACTTTATTCATCGTGATGATTGCGTGAAGATCATCTCGGAAATCATCCGGCTGCAGCAGTGGGGTGAGGTGTTCAATGCCTGCAGTCCGGTTCATCCCCTTCGGCGCGACTACTATACCAGAGCTGCTGAAACTTCAGGAATACCGTTACCTCCTCTGGCTTCATCTTCTGAGACTGTTTCTTACAAAATAGTAAATAGCGACAAGCTGACCAGTGCATTACACTATAAGTTTCTGTTTCCCGATCCGACGGCTCAGCAGGGGTAGCCTGGTTCAATAATGGCATTAACGAAAACAGCTTTTCTTCTGGCTGCTCCCTCAAGCGGTTCCGGGAAAACAACCTTGACACTGGCTCTCCTGAGGCTTTTTGCCGAACGGGGGCTTACGGTTCAACCGTTCAAGTGCGGACCTGATTATCTTGATACCCGCCTCCACTCTTTAGCAGCTTCATGGGGTGGAAACCTCCGTACGGGGATCAACCTCGATACGTTTATGGCCTCAAAAGAGCATGTTCAGGAGCTCTTTAGCCGTTATTCATCTGATGCTGATGCCTCAGTAGTCGAAGGGGTGATGGGCCTTTTTGATGGCGCGGAAAAATCTGAAGGCAGCAGTGCTGAGATAGCCTCTACTCTCGGCATTCCCGTCATTATGGTGGTCAACGCAAAAAGCATGGCCTATTCGGCAGCACCCCTGCTCTATGGGTTTAGAACGTTTAATCCCCGCCTGAACCTTGCCGGAGTAATCTTTAATCAGGTCAATACCCATGCTCATTACCGATACCTTGAGGCGGCGGCCCGTGATGCCGGCGTTGAACCATTAGGATATCTTCCCTACAGTAAAACAGTAGCGATAAGCGAGCGTCATCTCGGACTTGACAGTTCCTCCGGGTACGACCGAGAGAGCGTTATAGCAGCTATGGCGGAGCATGTCAAAAAAACAGTTGACATTGAACGTCTGCTAGAGCTTACCCTGGTTGATGTTCCCCATTTTAATGCCGTACCGTTGTCGAAGAGGAAAGGTGACAAGGTCATTGCCGTTGCCCGGGATGAAGCTTTTAATTTTATATACCACGAAAACCTTGATGTGCTCAGTGAGCATGGTCGTATCGTCTTTTTCAGCCCAATGGAGGATGATCGGCTTCCTGAAGCGGACATGCTCTATTTCGCAGGCGGCTACCCTGAACTTTATGCAGCACAACTCTCAGCTAATCGTGCCATGCGTGAAGAGGTCACTTCGTATTGCCGTAACGGCGGAGTTGCCTATGCTGAATGCGGAGGGATGATGTATCTGGGAACAGCTATGACCCTCAAGGATGGATCAGTGTTCCAGATGTGTGGAGTCTTCGATTTTGATACTACCATGCAGGATTCGAAGCTCTCGTTAGGCTATAGAAAAGTTTTTCTGGATGACCTGCAGGGTGTGGAGCTTCCCGGGCATGAATTTCATTACTCACGCATCAAGAGTGAGGGAGCATTGAAGAACATTGCGGAAGTGAAGAATGCGCGGGGAGAGAGTGTGGCAACTCCAGTGTACAGAACGGGAAATACAATAGCCTCTTACATCCATCTCTACTGGGGCGAAAACCGCAGCTTTCCACAATTTCTGTTCAAACATTTGAGGCACTGTTCTCACTGAACTGCCATTTCATCGCTTCTTTACAGTATAAATTCCAGATCGCACCCCTGGGATTCCGATTCCTCGACAAACTGTTTGAGAGTGGTTATAAAAGCAAGAAATCTTGCAGGATCAATCTCCCGGAGGTATGCTACCCGTACTGGTTGATCATGCCAGCCGAGCAGAATTATCTCCTTCTTTTCAGGATTGATTGTTGCCGTGCATTCATCGATAATTCTGTTCATTGATTCAAGGCCGCTGTTATGAAGGAATGCCTCATCCCAGCTGTCAAGTCCATTGCTGCTTTCAGAAAGGAATGGTAGTTTATTTAAAGCCTCTGCTATACCATAATGGAAAAATGCGGCATAGTTGTGGCCGTCCATTTCAATGGAGTGGTATGTTGTGTAGGTCGTGTCCTGAAGCCTTACCCTGTTTACCTTTCCTGTACGGTAAATCGATAATTCACGGTGTTCCGGATTACTGTCGTTGATAAGGATGTGCTGAACATTCATAGCTGAGTCAGAATAGAGAGAACCTTTAACAGGGTAAAAGAGTTTTCTGATTTATGGAATTAGGTTTATTAGTAGCTATCTTTATAAATAATTTTTTTACTTACTGTTTTAGCTTATTGCATATCGAAGGATATGTTGCTACAGGATATTCACAACAATTATATCGATACATAAAGAATGGAAGGCAATTTTTCATATAGAGTACAGGATGTCATTCGACTCAGCCGTGAGGAAGCTCTCCGGTTAGGTCATGACTATATCGGGACTGAGCATCTTCTCCTTGGCCTTATCAAGGAAGGCGAAGGTATAGGCGCCAGGATATTGAAGAACCTCAAGATAGATTTATTCAGTCTTAAACAGAAAATTGAGGAGAGTACCCACCCCAAGGTTCCTGCAACCCAGATGGGGAATGTCCCTCTGACGAAACAGGCTGAAAAGGTGCTGAAAATTACCTATCTCGAAGCAAAAATCTGCAAGTCCAGTGTTATAGGAACAGAGCATCTTTTGCTTTCGATCATGAAAGGGGATGATAATATTGCCGCTCAGATTCTCGAACAGTTTGGTGTTACCTATGATCTTGTAAGGGATGAGCTTATAAATATTACAAGCAGTAAGGGCGAGTCGGACGAGCCTCCAATGGAGGGTGCATTCTCTTCGGGCGGTGCTGAACGGCAGCCAAAAAAGTCGGATCCGAGAAAAGGTGAGAGAACCAAGACTCCCGTACTTGACAACTTTGGTCGCGATCTTACCCGTCTTGCCCTTGAGGACAAACTTGATCCTATCATCGGACGTGAAAAAGAGATCGAGCGTGTGGCCCAGGTTCTAAGCCGCAGGAAAAAGAACAATCCAGTGCTGATTGGCGAGCCGGGTGTCGGCAAGACTGCCATTGCCGAAGGCCTTGCTCTCAAGATTGTTCAGCGTAAGGTATCGAGGGTTCTCTACGACAAGAGGGTTGTTGCCCTGGACCTCGCAGCGCTTGTTGCAGGTACCAAGTACAGGGGACAGTTCGAGGAGAGGATGAAAGCCCTCATGAATGAGCTTGAACGGTCTCGCGATGTCATTTTATTCATTGATGAGCTGCATACGATTGTCGGTGCCGGTGGTGCTTCTGGTTCACTTGACGCCAGCAATATTTTCAAGCCTGCTCTTGCCCGTGGCGAGCTGCAGTGCATCGGAGCCACCACGCTTGACGAATACCGTCAGTTTATTGAA
Organism: uncultured Chlorobiaceae bacterium; assembly: GCA_903904495.1. Lineage (GTDB taxonomy): Bacteria > Bacteroidota > Chlorobiia > Chlorobiales > Chlorobiaceae > Chlorobium. The sequence goes on along the minus strand of CAIVCU010000105.1, from coordinate 2,936 downwards.
AAAGACGGTGCTCTTGACCGGCGGTTCCAGAAAATCATGGTTGAACCGACGTCGGTTGATGAAACAATCCAGATTCTCAACAATATCAAGTCGAAGTATGAGTCACATCATCATGTGAACTATTCGGAAGATGCTATCGAAAAAGCCGTAAAGCTTTCCGAGCGTTATATAACCGATCGCTTTCTTCCTGATAAGGCAATTGATGTTATGGATGAAGCAGGGGCCAGGGTTCATTTAAGCAACATCCATGTACCGAAGGAGATTCTTGAACTTGAAAAATCCATAGAGGAGGTCAAGACAGAGAAAAATCAGGTCGTGAAGATGCAGAATTTTGAAGAAGCCGCACGCCTTCGCGACAAGGAGAAAAACCTGCTTGATGCCCTTGATCATGCAAAACAGGAGTGGGAGGACCGGGCATCCGAAAGTGTTTATGATGTTACCGAGGCAGATATCACCTCTGTGATAGCTATGATGACCGGTATTCCGGTAGCAAGGGTTGCCCAGTCGGAATCGAAAAGGCTGCTCACCATGGAGGCTGACCTTACAAAAGAGGTTATCGGTCAGGATGAGGCTATCAAAAAGATTACCAAGGCTATACAGCGTACCCGTGCCGGGTTGAAAGATCCCTCGCGTCCTATTGGATCGTTTATATTTCTCGGGCCGACAGGAGTCGGAAAAACTGAGCTCGCAAAGGCGTTGACCCGTTATATTTTCGACACTGAAGATGCCTTGATCCGAGCCGATATGAGCGAGTATATGGAGAAGTTTTCAGTCAGCCGTCTTGTTGGAGCGCCTCCAGGATATGTCGGCTATGAAGAGGGCGGTCAGCTGACGGAAAAAGTCCGCCGTAAGCCTTATTCAGTTGTACTTATTGATGAGATTGAGAAAGCGCATCCTGATGTGTTCAACATCCTGCTTCAAGTACTTGATGAGGGGATTTTGACTGATGGAATGGGACGAAAGGTTGATTTTCGTAATACCATCATCATCATGACCTCCAATATCGGTGCTAAAGATATCAAGAGTTTCGGTGCAGGATCAGGCATGGGCTTTACAGCTCCCGATGATGCGACAGGAAACTACAAGGCGATGAAGTCCACCATCGAAGATGCCCTTAAACGAGTCTTCAATCCGGAGTTTCTGAACCGTATCGATGATATTATTGTTTTTCATCCGCTCGAAAAACAGCATATTTTCAAAATTATCGATATTACCGCCGGCAAGCTCTTCAAGAGGCTTCATGAAATGGGGATTGAGGTCGAAATCGATGATAAAGCCAAGGAGTTTCTTGTCGATAAGGGCTATGACCAGAAATATGGTGCACGTCCCCTGAAAAGGGCACTGCAGAAATATGTGGAAGATCCTCTTGCCGAAGAGATGCTGAAAGGCAGATTTTCCGAAGGCAGCACGATTCGGATCGCTTTTGATGAAGTGGAGAATGAACTCCGTTTTCTTGATGGAGCAGCTCCGGCCAAAAAAGGCAAGCGAGAGGAAAAACTTGATACTGAATAAGGTGGTTGAAGTTTCAGAGAGTCAGCGAGTAAAAAACCCCCGGTTTCCGGGGGTTTTTTATTTAAGCCTGCTGAGGAGGCAATGGATTGTCTTTCACTGCGGCAAGAGATTGCTGCAGGAGTTCATCGGGCAGCGGGTAATCATGGAGCTTCCCTGAAAGGAACGCATCATAGCCCTGAAGATCCATCAGTCCGTGGCCTGACCAGTTCATGAGAATCACCTTCTCCTTACCTTCTTCTTTTGCTTTTTTTGCTTCACGAATAGTCTGCGCTATGGCATGTGATGTTTCCGGTGCGGGGATGAAGCCTTCAGTATGTGCAAACAGTAGAGCCGCTTCATAACATTCCGTTTGAGGTATGGACGTTGCATCAATCAGACCGAGCTGCTTAACATGGCTTACAAGCGGGGCCATACCGTGATAGCGCAATCCTCCGGCATGAATGGCAGGAGGAATAAACCCATGTCCAAGGCTGTGCATTGGCAGCAGAGGTGTCATTTTTGCAACATCCCCGTTGTCATAAATATATGGTCCTCTGGTGAGTGTTGGGCATGCCTCAGGTTCTGTAGCAATGATCTGAACCTCCCGTCCGTGAATTTTATCACAGATAAAAGGAAAACTGATGCCTGCAAAGTTTGAACCTCCGCCAGCACAACCGATCACGATATCCGGATACAGGCCTACCTTATCGAGCTGTTTGCGGGCCTCAAGCCCGATAATGGTCTGGTGGAGCATTACATGGTTTAAAACACTGCCGAGTGCATAACGAGTATCATCGCGTTCGACAGCTTGTTCAATAGCTTCACTGATCGCAATTGCAAGACTGCCGGGGGTATCAGGCATCTCATTGAGAATTTTGCGTCCTATTGCGGTTTGATCGCTTGGGCTTGCAATACAGTCGGCCCCCCAGGTATTCATCATGATTTTACGAAACGGCTTCTGGTCGAAGCTGATACGCACCATAAATACCTTACAATCGATACCGATAAGCTTGCAGCTCATGGCAAGTGCACTTCCCCACTGGCCGGCACCGGTTTCAGTAATGAGATGTTTTATCCCGAACTGTTTATTATACCAGGCCTGGGCAACAGCGGTGTTGGGTTTATGGCTGCCTGCCGGTGATACTCCTTCATTCTTGTAAAAGATCTTTGCCGGTGTTTGCAATGCAGCTTCAAGCCGTCTCGCCCTTGTCAACGGTGAAGGTCTCCACAGTTTCAGAATAGCCTGTATCTCCTGGGGAATATCAATCCATCGCTCAGTACTTACTTCCTGCTCGATAAGATTCATCGGAAAAACCTTCGCGAGGGCATCAGGGCCGACAGGGTTACCGTCAGGACCTAATGGCGGTGGCAGCGGTGTCGGCAGATCAGCCTGAATGTTGTACCATTGACGGGGCATTTCGTCTTCAGTCAGCAGGATCTTCGTG
>CAIVCU010000104.1 GCA_903904495.1 uncultured Chlorobiaceae bacterium | reverse complement strand
AGTAGTGTCGTGGTACTGAGTGCTGAGATTGAAAACAGTGGGCAGCGGGCAGAGAAAAGTGCTGGATACTGGGTACTGAGGAAGAAATACGATTCTCAGCCGAATTGGGGGAAGCGCTCTGCAATAAGTAACTCCGTAAGCTTTTCTGAAATTACTCAGTACTTGCTTGACAGCTAACACGGAGGGCGACCACAAGGGTCGCCCTTACGGCTCAATAATGGCTAATCTGTTTTGTGTCTGGCATGTTTTATTACGGAATCATTTTCTGCGAATCGCTTAGTCCTTCGATAACATCTCTGAGGCCCCAAATTCACTGTTAAAAGGGAAATTATCAGGGAAAAAAAGTGAAAATGCCAGACCTGTTAATCAAATACTAACCAGGGATGAACATTCCTATAGCTGCAGTACCCATGACCGCCACTGCTACCCATCCAAGAATAATGATCGTCCGACTCGCTGTGAAATTGCCCATTACAGACTTCTTAGAAACCAGCATGATGATTACCACCATGAGCGGTACAGCAATGACGCCATTAATTACAGCACTCCAGAATAATGCCTTCATGGGACTAATCGGTGAATACTGGATCACAAGTCCAAGTAATACGCTGACGGCAATAATACTGTAAAAACCTCGAGCATCTTTTAGCTTATTTTCAAGACCTGAATGCCAACCCATAGCCTCAGAAAGAGCATAGGCACCTGAACTGGCCAATACCGGTAAGCCAATCAAACCAACGCCAAGAATTCCGACAGCAAAAAGTATAAATGCGAAATCCCCTGCCAGAGGCCTGAGGGCACTTGCGGCTTGACCTGCTGTATTAATATCTGTAATTCCTGATACGTTGAGTGTGACAGCGGTTGCCAGAATAATGAAGTAGGCTGTTATATTAGAGTATAACATTCCACTCCATGTATCCCACCGGATACGACGAAGTTCTTTACCTGCTAATCTTGCATTGGATACGAGTGAAACAGCACCTTTCTTTGACCTCATATCCTCGACTTCCTCTGATGCCTGCCAGAAAAAAAGGTAAGGACTGATAGTGGTTCCGAAGACTCCGACAATTACTGCTGCGGCAGCTGAATTAGCAGTGAATTTTGGCCAGACAGTACGTTGAAGTACCTCACTCCAAGGCACATGGACAGTAAACAGAACTGCTGCATATGCCAACAATGAAATAGTTAACCATTTCAAAAAGTTGACATAACGGTGATACGGTATAAATATCAGTAGTATCAAAGTTCCAAATACAAAGACAGCCGTCATGATATGACGATTGAAGCCGGTAATAAGCTCTGCAACTTCCCCCATGGCAGCAACATCCGCTGCGATATTAAGCGTATTTGCGATCAGCAAGAGCACAACCACGCTCTGAAGAACTATGGGAGGGAATGTGGTTTTAATATTAGAGGCGAGTCCTTTCCCTGTAACTCTACCGATACGTGCACACATGGATTGAATCGCAGCCATTAAAGGAAATGCAAGCGGCATCGTCCAAAGCATATTCAGACCGAATTGGGCACCTGCTTGCGAGTAGGTTGCTATACCGCTTGGATCATCGTCCGCAACTCCCGTTATAAGTCCAGGCCCAACCCGGGACAGCGGGTGTTTTTTCAGGCGGCTCCAGAACAATTGAAAAATATTCATATACTTATATCTGTTTCGTTTAAGGAAAAAACAATCCATTTCGCTTTGGTCAAAAGCTTCTTACGATTTGATTGATAAGCCTTGTTCAATTCGTCGCACCAATGCATCAAGCGTCTTCCTTATAAGCTTTTGAGCAACTAAAGCTGATCCGCTCATCCCCGCTACTGCCGACGGCAATGCTTCAGCGGGGTCGCTTCAGGAAACGGATTACAGTGTATGTTATGGGTTAGTCAACTATTGAGATGTTCACTCCGGGATATTGGCTGACATGTTGATAGCACTGCAATGGAGCAGCTATCACTTACTGATTACTGGTTAGCATTGAGATCAGCTCTTTCTTCAGCGTTTCGGCTATTTGACCATCATCCTAGATATTCCGGCTAAACTCGAACACCTTTTCCGCTCACGACAAAAAAGTGTTCGAAATTCAGCGGAATTTGTGTTCGAGGTTAGCAGAAATAAGCTACACTCCATCCATGGCGACGAAAAGTGCTGACGTATCCTGTAGTTGCTGTTTTCTAAGCAATGTAATTATCTGCCGTGGCCGCCGCCTTCATGACTTCCACCACCACCATGGCTTTGTCCACCATAACTCT
>CAIVCU010000103.1 GCA_903904495.1 uncultured Chlorobiaceae bacterium | reverse complement strand
AGGACAAGTTTGCAATACTTGACACTGTTCTTGCTGAAACCGGACTTAAAAAGCATGAACTTGCCTATATTGGCGACGATGTCAATGACGTAGAAATTATGGCAGAAATTGCTCGTGAGGGATTAACCGCGAGCCCTCGTGATGCAACAGTTTTTGTAATACCTTATAGACACTATCATTGTCAGGCTGATGGAGGATACGGTGCATTCAGGGATTTTGCCGAGTGGCTCATAGCTCTCAGAACCTCATGAACTGACCTGTTGATCAGCAATTTTTCGGGTTTTATTTAAAGAAACAGCATTTATAAACAATATCGGTCCGGGCAATCCATCACACTGAAAGGTTCGGGTCGTTTTATCCAGAGTAATTGTATGGCGGAAGTCACCATAGGAAACAGATTGGTAGGGGATAATCATCCCGTTTTTGTTATCGCTGAGATCGGCATCAATCATAACGGATCGATGGAGGTTGCAAAAAAACTTATTGAAGGCGCAGCTCATGCCGGATGCGATGCTGTAAAATTTCAGAAGCGTACCCCGGAGCTTTGCGTTCCGAAAGAACAGCGCGATATCGAGCGTGATACTCCCTGGGGTCGCATGAAGTACATCGATTACCGTTACAAGGTTGAGTTCGGTCGGGAAGAATACCTTGAAATAGATCGCTTCAGCAGAGAGCATGGCATTTTATGGTTTGCCTCCTGCTGGGATGAGGAATCGGTTGATTTTATGGAGCAGTTTAATCCGCCATGCTACAAAGGTGCATCCGCTTCACTTACCGATCTTCCATTGCTGAAGAAAACAGCCGCGACGGGAAGGCCGCTAATTATTTCTACGGGAATGTCAACAATGGAAGAGGTTGATACAACCATTCAAGAGCTTGGAACCGAAAATCTTCTCATTGCCCATACCAATTCAACCTATCCTTCTCCGATTGAAGAGCTCAATCTCCGGATGATCACAACCTACAAAACCCTTTTTCCCAACGTGCCTATAGGGTATTCAGGTCATGAGGTAGGGCTATCCACAACATGGGCTGCTGTAGCACTTGGAGCCACCTTCATTGAACGTCATGTAACGCTGGACCGTGCCATGTGGGGTTCTGATCAGGCTGCTTCAGTCGAATTGTCAGGTATGGCCAGACTTGTTTCTAACATTCGTGATATAGAAAAATCGCTTGGTGATGGAGTTAAGCGAGTCTACGATGGCGAGGCAGCAGCGCGCAAAAAATTGCGGCGTTCCTGATCTTGTATTTGTATTACCCTGTGGAACACTGCCGGAATGATAACGATTTCCGGTCTGCCTGCAGTTTCCTCAGACGTGTTCCTGATTTCTGAATCCGGCATCGCGTCTAAATTGTTTTCGGCACTTGTTATATTTGCTTGTCTCCATTAAATTTAACCATCAATTTTTTGGCGTTTTTTTCTTTCCTTCAAATGATGATTCTGCTTTTTATCAAGAGACCTATTATCAATAAAGTATACTCACTATGAGCAAAAACAGTAAAAACGATCCGATGCCTGTTCAGGAGTTTGAATATAAGGCCGAGATGAAGCAGCTGCTCGATCTGATTGTCCACTCTCTTTATACTCATCCGGAAATATATCTCAGGGAGCTGATTTCCAATGCTTCCGATGCCTTAAGCAAAGTGCGATTCAATTCTCTTACTGATCAGGATATTATTGACAGGGAGGCCGAACTTGCCATAAGAATAACCATAGACTCCAAAGAGCTGACCTTCGTTATTGAAGACAGCGGAATTGGAATGACTGAAGAAGAGCTGATTGCAAACCTCGGCACGGTAGCCAAATCCGGGACGCTCGGCTTTTTGCAGGAACTGAAAGAGCAGCAGAAAGAGCTCGACGGAAACCTTATCGGACAGTTCGGTGTAGGCTTCTACTCTGTGTTTATGGTTACAGACGAAGTCACCGTGGAAACAAGAAGTGCCAGTCCGGGCTCAGAAGGTTATCGCTGGCGTTCCAGTGGTCAGGGAACTTACACCATTGAAAAAATCGATAAGGCCGAGCGCGGTACAAAAATATCGTTCAAGCTCAAGGAAGCATCCAAAGAGTTTGCCGAAGAGTACCGCGTTGAACAGATCGTCAAAAAATATTCCAACTTCGTCGATTTCCCTATCTATCTCGGCGAAAAGCAGCTCAACAGCATAACCGCCCTCTGGCAGCGCTCAAAAAGCGAGTTGAAAGATGAAGAGGTAAACGAGTTCTATAAATTCATTGCCAACGACTATCAGGACCCATTGGATTATCTCCCGGTTTCCGTTGAAGGCATGGTCACCTTCAAGGCACTGCTCTTTTTGCCGACAGAGGCACCTCCAGAGATGCTCTATCGCCAGGGCGACCTCGAAAACCGAGGCCCACAGCT
>CAIVCU010000102.1 GCA_903904495.1 uncultured Chlorobiaceae bacterium | reverse complement strand
CATTGGGCATCCTTCTCCAAATGGTCGTCGAACAGCGTTTTCTGGAAGCAGGAATTGTGGGGGCAGCCGTTGCAGCCGGTGGTGTCCTGTCTCATAATCCCGAGTGAGCAGAGAGCCCTCTGTGTATTCTGGAGAATGCCTGATAGTCTCGCGGAGAAGATCAACGTAGACTTTACCTTCCTCCCAGCTGACTTTTTCGATCCATTGTGGTGAAAGCAGTACTTTTTTTCCTGGCCACCAGTTCCGTGTATCGACAATGAGATAACGAATCGCCCACGTCTCGTCATCAATGATAAAATCTTCAACGTGACCAATCTCGCCGTCTTTAGCCTGGATGTGGTAGTCTGTTACCTGATGCGTACTCCGTAAATGTGGATCCCATGCTTTTTCGCCGACTGTAAAGTTTTTCCATTGTTCACTGTCACGTTCCAGATAAGGATAATATCCCCACATATATGGGGCACCCCAGTAAATCGGCCAGCCATAATACCCATAGTAATCTGTCTCGAATTGTTTGGAGACGGGCTTATCACTGTTCAATGATGGACTGTTTTCAATCTGTGTTTTTGTTAAATCAACGGTAATGAGTTTTTCAATGTTATTCACTGCCCCAAGAGCATAAGGAGAGATGAGCACCTGCCTGCCAGTGAGCCAGTTTCCGGTGTCTGCGACCAGATAACGAATGGTCCAATGATGGTCGTCGAAGTAAAACTCTTCGACCTTTCCGATTTCTCCGTCAAGGCTGTCGAGTTGATAACCTTTAAGTGTTTTAGCTTTGATTAAAATCATTTCAGAGTTTTTTAAGTTTGCAACAGGTGCCAGAATGAAAGCCTCTCTTTGTCAGAAATCAAACACGATACCAAGAGTATTTGCCAAAATCGTTCCCTCCACTAATCATCGTACTTTTCATCAATCAAAGAGATGTGATTACAGTACATATATAATTTATATATAAATCAAACATATGCTAACATTATTTCTCCTTCACGTCACTTTATACTTTAATCAGAGTAATTGTTTCTTATCTATTTATTATATAGATATATAAGATAATTTTGCTTTTCTATCCCGACAGAAGATCATCGTTATTATGAGTTGGCAGCTGAGATATTCGCAGATATAAATACATTTTTAATATATATATTATTGCGTCCCATCTACCATGTTAGTTTGTTTTATAGCGCGATGATTTTTCTCGCTTATTGCAGGGGCTGGAAACCTTGATCTGTATGACAAGCAATGTTATGGCTATGGCAAATACTCTGTCACTACATGACTCAAGACTGAGTGTTTCATTATCCCGGGGCATATGATGTTATTTTTGGACAATGGCAAGTTCTTCAAAAAAGTTTTTCAGATGCCTGCTCCCATATGCAGGTGCCACATGGTCGAATTTGACAGCTTCCACGGCAAATGACATCAAGTCGGCAAGATTTCTGTTAAAGAGTCCGATTCCCATAAGAGCTCCTTCGGCCAGCCATAAGGGTATCGGTGTGATCCAAGTAGATTTGCCACAGACAAGAAACGCCATCTCCATGATTTCCCTGAAGGTATAGATATCGGGTCCTCCCGCTGCTATTTCCCGGCAATCGCCATTGACCGCATCGACACAAACCTTTGCAATGTCTGCTCCATGAATGGGATTCATTTTTTTCTCCCCTTCACCCACTATAAACATATGTCCGGTTCGAGCCATTGAGAAAAAACGACCCATATCTGAGAAGTAACCATTAGGACGTATAACGGCCCATGAAAGTCCAGAGGCTTTCAGATCGGCCACGAACAGTTCATGTGCCCGGATCAAAGGAAGATCAGGCATTTTATCTTCATTGAACACAGAGACATAGATAAATCTTGAAACTTTTTCTGCCATAGCCTGAACAAGAATTCGCTTATTACCAAGATGATCAACATCGTAGTTATTGTGTTTTAAATCAGGCGATGTCAGACCAAGCGAAGAAAAAACAATATCAATGCCTTCGCACAAACCGTCGATGCTTTCTGGGGAGGTTACATCTCCCGTTACAATCTCATCAGCGATATTGTAAATAGCAGGCTCCATATTGGAGCCTGGAGTTTTGATCTTTTCGTGATTTCTTACCAAGGCCCGGACATAATACCCTCGCTCCTTGAACTCATTAACTGCATATCGGCCTAAATATCCTGATGCACCGGCAACCAGCACTTTTTTCATAACGGTCATGAGTTATCCGAGTTGATCAGCGAGATAGTTCTGGATACCCATTTGGCTGATCTGGTTAATCT